>NZ_JBSGZP010000051.1:0-18729 GCF_053611065.1 Streptomyces sp. NPDC054840 | reverse complement strand
GTCCCGGCGGCCCGGACTCAGGCGCCGGGCCCGGGGGTTCCGTCGCCTCGGAGGGCATCCTGCGCAGGCAGGCGCAGCGGGAGTCCGCCGCCCGGACGTACGCCCGCTCGCTGCCCATCGTCCCGGTGCGGGCCCGCGGACTGACCATCGAGGGCGCCGACGGGCGGCGTTACCTCGACTGCCTCTCCGGCGCCGGCTCGCTCGCCCTCGGGCACAACCACCCGGTGGTGCTCGAAGCCATCCGGGGCGTCCTCGACTCGGGGGCCCCGCTGCACGTGCTCGACCTCGCGACCCCGGTCAAGGACGCCTTCACCACCGAACTGTTCGCCAATCTGCCCCCCGCGCTGGCCGCCGATGCGCGCATCCAGTTCTGCGGGCCGGCCGGTACGGACGCCGTGGAGGCCGCCCTCAAACTGGTGCGCACCGCGACCGGGCGCACCGGGCTGCTCGCCTTCACCGGGGCCTACCACGGCATGACCGCCGGAGCCCTGGACGCCTCGGGAGGCGCCCCCGGGGTACGGGTGACCCGCCTGCCCTACCCGCAGGACCTCCGCTGCCCGTTCGGCGTCGGCGGCCCCGAGGGCGCCGAACTCTCCGCGCGCTGGACGGAGAACCTGCTGGACGACCCGAAGGGCGGGGTGCCCGCCCCCGCCGGGATGATCGTCGAACCCGTGCAGGGCGAGGGCGGGGTGGTCCCCGCCCCCGACGGCTGGCTGCGCCGGATGCGCGAGATCACCGCGGCGCGGGGGATCCCTCTGATCGCCGACGAGGTGCAGACGGGCGTCGGCCGGACCGGTGCCTTCTGGGGCGTCGACCACGCCGGGGTGGTCCCCGACGTCATGGTCCTCTCCAAGGCGATCGGCGGGAGCCTGCCGCTCGCGGTGATCGTCTACCGGGCCGGCCTGGACGTCTGGGACCCCGGCGCGCACGCCGGCACCTTCCGCGGCAACCAGCTCGCCATGGCCGCCGGTACCGCGACGCTCGCCTTCGTCCGCGAGAACCGGCTCGCCGAGCGCGCCGCCGTCCTGGGGGAGCGGATGCTGGCGGCCCTGCACGGCCTGGCCTGTGACCACCCCTGCATCGGGGAGGTACGGGGCAGGGGCCTGATGATCGGCGTCGAACTCGTCGCCCCCGACACCGGGGCCGCCGCACCGGCCCTCGCCGCCGCCGTCCGTCAGGAGTGCCTGGACCGCGGCCTGATCGTCGAGCTCGGCGGCCGCCACGGCGCCGTGGTCCGCCTCCTTCCCCCGCTGACCCTGACCGACGAGCAGGCCGCGGCGGTCCTCGACCGCCTGGCCGACGCCATCCCGGCCGCCGCCCGCCGGACCCACTGACCCGCACCCTGAGGACCCGCGATGCCAGACCCGCACCAGCCGACCCCCATCACGGAGACCCAGCCGCCGTCTCCCGACCGGCTCGCCCCACCGCCGGGGCCGGCTCAGGCGCAGCCGCGCCTACAGCCGTTCCCGGACCCCGAGGCCGTCGCCCCGGGGTGCCCGCCGTCGCCGTCCCGCACCGCGGCGCCGCTCCCTGAAGCCGCGGAACCGCCGGCCCCGACGCCCGGGCCCGACGTGCCCGAGGCGCAGAACCCGGGTCCTGCCGTCAGCCCGCCGGCCGTCAGCCCGCCGACCCTGCCCGTACCCGACGGGGACGCGCCGACCCCGCCCCCGGCCCGCGCGCTGCCCCACTCGGACGGGACGACGGCCGAGCACCCGCGACAGGACCCGGCGGACGCACCCGGCACGCCGGAACAGCTCCCCCCGGTGGTGGCCGAGGCCCCCGGGTCCGGGGCAAGGGCCACAGTGCCGCGGCAGAAGGACGGCACACCCCGGCCCCGTACCGGATGGACGAGCCCCCTCCGGCTGGAGCCGACCACGCTGCCGGACCTTCTCAATCACCCCGACCCGGCCGTTGCCGCCGACGCCGCGGCAGTGGAGAACCTGCTCCGCTGCTGGGTCCGTGAATCCGGCCTCGGCCGCCCCGACGGCCCCGCCGGCACTCCCCTGCGCATCCCCCTTCCCGCCTCCGGCACCGCCCTGCTCGTCCCTGTCCGCCACTGGTCCCACGCCGGCTGGCACCGATTCGGCGCGGTCCGCCTCGAAGGCACCACCGCAGCCGCGCCCTCCCTTGACGCCGTCACCCTCGCCGCGCTCATCGCCCGTGAGGGCACGAGCGGTGGCCGAGGTACCGCCGACCTCGTCGGCCGCGTCGCCGACTCGGTCCGCCATACCGCCGAATTCATCGCCGACCGGCGGGAACGCCCCACCGCCCCGGCCCCCGTCAGCGGGGACCGCTTCCTCACCGCCGAACAGGCGCTCCTCCTCGGCCACCCCCTCCAGCCGGACCCCAAGAGCCGCGAAGGACTCACGGAGGCCGAAGTACGCCGCTACTCACCCGAACTGCACGGCTCCTTCCCCCTGCACTGGTTCGCCGTCGAACCCGCGGCTCTCGCGAGCGAATCGGCCTGGACCGAGAGCGGCCGCCCCGTCTCCGCCCCACAGCTCCTCGGCCGGCTCGCCCCCGGGCTCCCCCTGCCCAACGGCACCACCCCCCTTCCCTTGCACCCCTGGCAGGCCCGCGACCTGCTCCAACGCCCCGCCGTTACCGCCCTCCGCGACGCGGGACTCCTGCACGACCTGGGCCCGCACGGCGAGCCCTGGTTCCCCACCTCCTCCGTCCGCACCGTCCACCGCCCGGGCTCCCCCGCGATGCTCAAGCTCTCCCTGGGCCTGCGCATCACCAACTCCCGCCGCGAGAACCTCCGCAAGGAGCTCCACCGCGGCGTCGAGGTGCACCGACTGCTCCGCACCGGCCTCGCCGAGCAGTGGCAGGCCTCCCACCCCGCCTTCGACATCGTCCGCGACCCCGCCTGGGTCGCCGTGGACGCCCCGGACGGAACCCCCGTGCCCGGACTCGACGCCCTGCTGCGCCACAACCCCTTCCGCTCGGGCGACGACCCCGTCTGCATCGCCGCACTCACCGCTCCCCGCCCCTGGCCCGGCCGGACCACCATGAGCTCGCGCCTCGCCGAACTCGTCACCGGTCTCGCCACCGCCACCGGCCACACCACATCCGCCGTCGCCGCCGAGTGGTTCCTGCGCTACCTCGACCACGTGGTCCTGCCGGTCCTCGCCTTCGACGCGCTCGCCGGCATCGCCCTCGAAGCGCACCAGCAGAACACCCTGGTGCTCCTCGACCCGGCCGGCTGGCCGATCGGTGGCCGCTACCGCGACAACCAGGGCTACTACTTCCGCGAATCCCGCCGCGCGGAACTGGAGCACCGGCTCCCAGGCATCGGAAGCGCCAGCGACACCTTCGTCTCCGACGCCGTCACCGACGAACGCTTCGCCTACTACCTCGGCATCAACAACGTGCTCGGCCTCATCGGAGCCTTCGGATCCCAGCGGCTCGCGGACGAACGCGTCCTTCTCGCCGCCTTCCGCCGCTTCCTCGCCAAGGCCGCGGGCCTCGGCCCGCTCCCCGCACGGCTGCTCGACTCGCCCACCCTGCGCTGCAAGGCGAATCTGCTCACCCGCCTGGGCGGTCTCGACGAGCTGGTCGGCCCCGTCGACACCCAGTCCGTCTACGTCACCATCGCCAACCCCCTTCACGATTGACGCGTCGGCGCCGACGCGGAGAAGAGCCCCGATGCCCTCCACCGACACCCCGGCCCCAGCTCCAGCCGCCGGATTCGCCCACGACGTCCGCTCTGCCACAGGCTTCGTCGAAGGCACCGGCGCAATGCGCGAACAACGGCTCAACGTGGACCTGTTGCCCCTGCTCGCCGAGGCCGACCTGCTCGATTCCCCTGCCATCTGGGGCAGCGTCGCCACACCCGCCGGAGCGTTCCGTCTCGAACCCGTGCGGCCCGGCCGCGACCTGGAGCTCCTCACCGGCTGGATGAACGATCCCGAAGTCGCGACCTACTGGGAGCTCGCCGGCCCCGCCGCGATCACCGCCGCCCACCTCCGGGCACAGCTCGACGGCGACGGCCGCAGCATCCCCTGCCTCGGCCTCCTTGACGGCACGCCGATGAGTTACTGGGAGATCTACCGGGCCGACCTCGACCCGCTCTCCGGGCACTACCCGGCGCGCCCCCACGACACGGGTATCCACCTGCTCATCGGAGACGGCACGAACCGTGGCCGCGGCCTGGGAACAACTCTGCCGCGTGCCGTCGCCGACCTGGTCCTCGGCAACCGCCCCCGCTGTACGCGCGTCGTCGCGGAACCGGACATCCGCAACACCCCCTCTGTGTCGGCCTTCCTGAGCTCCGGTTTCCGCTGCTCCGCGGAAATCGACCTTCCCGAGAAGCGGGCCGCCCTGATGATCCGGGAGCGGGTGCTGCGCAATCTCCTCTGAGTGCCGCCCCACAAACCCCGACCGCCGTCGGCAGCTTCGCACCTCTCCCTTCGATAACTCTGCGTGACGAAGCAAAGTTCCCGACCTCCGAGGAGTCCCGTGCCGAACTTCCCCACAGCCCCCGACGCGGCCGAACCCACCGTGCCACCCTCGCCCCAGCACCCCTGCACGCCGCCCGAACTCAACCGCGCGACCTGGGACTCCGCGGCCCGTCGGCTGCTCGCCAAGATGCTCGGCGAATTCGCCTACGAGGAGATCATCCGTCCCGTCCCGGCACCGGCCGCCGCAGGCGACGCCTGGACCCTGGCCCTCGACGACGGCAGCAGCCTCGGCTTCCGCGCCCACCGCCGCTCGTACGACAGCTGGCACGTCACCCCGAACACGACCACCCTCACCCCACCGGCGCCCTAGCAGACCTCACCGACCGTGCCGGGCGACCTCGGGAGCCCGAGAGCCTTCGGGGCCCGTACGCCTTCCTCATCCGGGCCCGTACCCTCCTCGGCCTCGACGGACCCACCCTCGGTCATCTCGTCCGCGAGCTCAGTGCCACCCTCACCGCCGACGCCCGGCTCGACCACACCGCACTCACCGCCGACGTCCTCGCCGACCTCGACTACGCCGCCCTCGAAGGTCACCAGACCGGCCACCCCTGGCTCGTCCCCAACAAAGGCCGCATCGGACTGTCCGCCTCCGACACCGCTGCATGGGCGCCCGAAGCCCACACCCGCCGGCTGCCCTGGCTCGCCGCCTACCGCGGAACCGCCGGCCTGGAGGACCCCGCCCGCCTCTACACCGCCGAGCTCGGCCCCGTCACCCGGGCCGCCTACGACCGGTCCCTGCGCGACCGCGGCCTCGACCCGCTCCACCACCTCTACCTCCCGGTCCACCCCTGGCAGTGGGACGAGGTCGTCCTCCCCCTGTTCGCCCCGGCGCTCGCCTCGGGCGCCCTGGTACCGCTCCCCGCCGACCCCGACGTGCGGCTCCCGCAGCAGTCCGTCCGCACCTTCCTCAACCTCAGCCGGCCCGACCGGCACAGCGTCAAACTTCCGCTCTCCGTCTTCAACACCATGGTCTGGCGCGGGCTGCCGTCCGACCTCACGCCCGCGGCGCCCGCGGTCACCGCCTGGATCCACTCCCTCCGCGACGGCGACCCCTTCCTCCGAGACGAGTGCCGGGTCATCCTGCTCGGCGAGGTCGCCTCCGTCACCGTCCGCCACCCGGTCTACGACGAGCTCCCGAGGTCCCGTACCAGTACAAGGAGCTCCTCGGCGCGACCTGGCGCGAGCCCCTCGCCGGCCTCCTCGCACCCGGCGAGCGCGCCCGCACGCTCACCTCGCTCCTCCACACGGACCCGCGCGGCCGGTCCTCAACCGCTGAGCTCGTCGCCCGGTCCGGGCTGACCCCCACCGTCTGGCTGCAGCGCCTCTTCGCCGCCCTGCTGCCCCCGCTGCTCCACTTCCTCTACCGATACGGCACCGTCTTCTCCCCGCACGGCGAGAACACCATCGTGATCTTCGACGAGCACGACGTCCCCGTCCGGCTCGCGGTCAAGGACTTCGTGGACGACGTCAACATCACCGACGAACCGCTGCCGGAGCTGGAGTCCCTCCCCGACCAGGTGCGAGCGGTGCTGCTCACGGAGCCCGCCGACTTCCTGCCCCAGTTCATCCACTCCGGGCGGTTCGTCGGCGTCTTCCGTTACCTCTCGGCCCTGTGCGAGGACGGCCTCGGCGTTCCGGAGAGCGAGTTCCGGTCCCTCGTACGGGCGGAGATCCTGGGTCACCAGGCCCGCTTTCCGGAGTTCAGGGACCGCTACGAGCTGTTCGACCTGCTCGGCGAACGCATCGGACGGCTCTGTCTGAACCGGAATCGGCTCTACGAGGACGGTTACCGGGACCGCCCCGACCGGCCGCACGCCGTGCAGCACGGCACCGTACCCGACCCCCTGTACCGGCCATGATTGCTCGCCGGTGCGCCCCGTGTCAGTGGGGCCCCGTAGGGTTGGCATTGCTATGACGAAGCCCTCCCTCCCCGACCTGCTGCACGCCGCCGTCTCCGCCGTCGGCGGCACGGAGCGCCCCGGCCAGGTGGCCATGTCCGAAGCCGTCGCCGAAGCGATCGACGACAACTCCCACCGCCTGATCCAGGCCGGGACCGGCACCGGTAAGTCCCTCGGCTACCTGGTGCCGGCCCTCGCCCACGGCGAGCGCGTGGTCGTCGCCACGGCGACCCTCGCCCTCCAGCGGCAGCTCGTCGAGCGCGATCTGCCACGGACGGTGGAGGCGCTGCACCCGCAGCTGCGCCGCCGCCCGCAGTTCGCCATGCTCAAGGGCCGGTCCAACTACCTCTGCCTGCACCGCCTGCACGAGGGCGCTCCGCAGGACGAGGAGGACGGTCTCTTCGACCAGTTCGAGGCGGCCGCGCCCACCAGCAAGCTCGGCCAGGACCTGCTGCGCATGCGCGACTGGGCGGACGAGACCGAGACCGGCGACCGCGACGACCTGACCCCGGGTGTCTCGGACAAGGCCTGGTCGCAGATCTCCGTCTCCTCCCGCGAGTGCCTGGGCGCGACGAAGTGCGCGTACGGCGCCGAGTGCTTCGCGGAGGCGGCCCGTGAGCGGGCCAAGCTGGCGGACGTGGTCGTCACCAACCACGCCCTGCTCGCCATCGACGCCATCGAGGGCGCCCCCGTGCTGCCGCAGCACGAGGTGCTGATCGTGGACGAGGCGCACGAGCTGGTCTCCCGGGTGACCGGGGTCGCCACCGGCGAGCTCACCCCGGGCCAGGTCAACCGGGCCGTGAAGCGTGCCGCCAAGCTGGTCGACGAGAAGACCGCGGACGCCCTGCAGACCGCCTCCGAATCCTTCGAGCGGGTCATGGAGCTCGCGCTCCCGGGCCGGCTGGAGCAGGTCCCCGAGGACCTCGGCTACGCGCTGATGTCCCTGCGGGACGCCGCGCGCAATGTGATCTCGGCGATCGGCGCCACCCGGGACAAGTCCGTCCACGACGAGGACGCGGTGCGCAAGCAGGCGCTGGCCGCCGTGGAGAGCATCCACGGAGTGGCGGAGCGGATCACCAACGGCTCCGAGTACGACGTCGTCTGGTACGAGCGCCACGACCGCTTCGGTGCCACCCTCCGGGTCGCCCCCCTCTCGGTGTCCGGCCTGCTGCGCGAGAAGCTGTTCGCGGACCGCTCCGTGGTCCTGACCTCCGCCACCCTCAAGCTGGGCGGCGACTTCAACGGGGTCGCGGCCTCCCTGGGCCTGGCCCCCGAAGGGGTCGAGGGCGACGACGTACCCGTCTGGCGCGGCCTCGACGTCGGCTCGCCCTTCGACTACCCCAAGCAGGGCATCCTCTACGTCGCCAAGCACCTGGCCACGCCAGGCCGCGAGGGAACCCGCGGCGACATGATGGACGAGCTCGCCGAGTTGATCGAAGCGGCCGGCGGCCGCACCCTCGGTCTCTTCTCCTCCATGCGCGGCGCCAAGGCGGCAGCCGAGGAGCTGCGCGGCCGGCTCGACAATCCGATCCTGCTCCAGGGCGAGGAAACCCTCGGCGAGCTGATCAAGTCCTTCGCCGCCGATCCGAAGACCTGCCTGTTCGGGACGCTGTCGCTCTGGCAGGGCGTGGACGTGCCCGGACCCAGCTGTCAGCTCGTGGTCATGGACCGGATCCCCTTCCCGCGCCCCGACGACCCGCTGATGAGCGCCCGCCAGAAGTCGGTCGAGGAGCACGGCGGCAACGGCTTCATGGCCGTCGCGGCCACGCACGCCGCGCTGCTGATGGCGCAGGGCGCGGGCCGTCTCGTACGGGCCTCGGGTGACCGGGGTGTCGTCGCGGTCCTGGACCCCCGGCTGGCGACGGCCCGGTACGGGAGCTTCCTCCGGGCCACACTGCCTGACTTCTGGTACACCACGGACCCCAATCAGGCCCGCCGTTCTCTGGCGGCGATCGACGCGACGGCCAAGGCCGACGGCAAGTAGTCCGCAGATCGGCTGCCGCGGATCCACTGTTCAACGGATCCGCTGGTCCGCCTGCCCGTTTGCCCGCCCCGTCCGCGCCCGGTTCCGGGCATGAACAACCCCCGGAACCGGCGCAGTGGGTCCCGGGGGCTGAATGGGGGCGGCGGGGTCAGACCCGACGCAGTACCGCGACGACCTTGCCGAGAATGGTCGCCTCGTCGCCGGGAATCGGCTGGTAGGCGGCATTGTGCGGGAGGAGCCAGACATGGCCGTCCTCTCGCTTGAAGCGCTTGACCGTGGCCTCACCGTCGAGCATCGCGGCGACGATGTCGCCGTTCTCCGCGACGGGCTGGCGACGTACCGTGACCCAGTCGCCGTCGCAGATGGCGGCCTCGATCATCGAGTCGCCGACGACCTTGAGGACGAAGAGCTCGCCGTCGCCGACCAGCTGTCGGGGGAGCGGGAAGACGTCCTCGACCGACTCCTCGGCGAGGATCGGTCCGCCGGCCGCGATCCGGCCGACCAGGGGAACGTAGGAGGCGGCGGGCTTGCCGGTGGTGTCCGTGGGCTGCGAGCTCGGCTGGTCGGAGCCGCGCACCTCGTAGGCCCGCGGGCGGTGCGGGTCACGGCGCAGGAAGCCCTTGCGCTCCAGGGCCATCAGCTGGTGTGCGACCGACGAGGTGCTGGACAGGCCGACCGCCTGTCCGATCTCCCGCATCGACGGCGGGTACCCCCGACGCTGCACGGAGTCGCGAATGACCTCGATGACCCTCCGCTGCCGGTCCGTGAGCCCGGAGCTGTCGGCGCGGATGCCTGGAGGTCGACCTGGCAGCGAGCGTGCGGGGCGTACTACGGGCTCCGCATCCGGGTTCAGGTTTGCGTCGTTCATGGCATGCACCGGCTCAAGTCGGCTCTGGGAGCGGTTCTGGGCAGTGATGGCGGCACTGTCTGCGGTGGTGGTCACGTCGGCCCCTCTCGAAATGTTCTCCCTAGCTGGACAACGGTAGTAGCTTTCGAAAGGTTGCGCCAAACACACGTTCGAGTGAAAAATCGCAGATCGGCCCGCGTGTGCATATCGAGAGGTGTATGGACGGTGGGTTCGCCGAACGCGGGTTCGGCTCGGCGTCCGCCGCTTACGGTACCCTTCCCGGTCGGATCGCCACCCTCGGGGCCTGCCCAGTGTGGCACCGGGAGGCCCCGCGTCCGCCCATCGGGCGCTGCGACACGCGGAGCCGCGTGAATCCGCCACAACCCAAGATCTAGTGGTTGGATGAGCGCTGCCACCCAGAGGTTGTGGTCCTCGGGGTCCTCGGGTCTTCCGAGGGGCCCGGAATCGCATATGATGGGGGCTGCTTCACGAGCCCCCGAGGGAGTCCGCCTCCGTCGTTCAGGGGCCCCGTGGGGTTATTCAGTCGTGCCAAAAGGGAGGGTGAGGGAACCGTGCACTGCCCCTTCTGCAGGCACCCCGACAGCCGCGTCGTCGACAGCCGCACCACGGACGACGGCACGTCGATCCGCAGGCGCCGTCAGTGCCCCGACTGCTCCCGTCGCTTCACGACGGTGGAGACGGCCTCGCTGATGGTGATCAAGCGCAGCGGGGTGACGGAACCCTTCAGCCGTACCAAGGTCATCTCCGGCGTGCGCAAGGCGTGCCAGGGGCGGCCGGTCACCGAGGACGCCCTCGCCAAACTCGGCCAGCGGGTCGAGGAAGCGCTGCGCGCCACCGGGAGCGCCGAGCTGACCACCCACGACGTGGGTCTGGCCATACTCGGCCCGTTGCAGGAGCTCGACCTGGTCGCGTACCTGCGGTTCGCTTCCGTTTACAAAGCTTTCGACACCCTTGAAGACTTCGAGACCGCCATCGCGGAGCTTCGCGTTCCGCGGTCTCATCCTGAAGAGTGCGAGCTCGGGAGGACCGCCCAGGTCCCCGTGCCCGCCTCCGCCGCCGACTGATCGGACCACCCGTGTCGCGGCGCTCACGCGACGTGACACGGCCGATCGGCCAGGCGAAGAGACGTAGATACAAGACACAGCACTGTGCCCGCGGAATATCGATGGCACTTTAGGGCGTTTTTGCCCGCATATGGGAGGAAGCGGCATGACAGAGACGGCGAGCAGCTCGGCACGTGGTTCCCGCGCCAAGGGGACCAAGGCTGCCAAGGGCGGCCTGCGTATCGAGCGCATCCACACCACCCCGGGCGTGCACCCCTACGACGAGGTGAGCTGGGAGCGCCGTGACGTCGTCATGACCAACTGGCGTGACGGCTCGGTCAACTTCGAGCAGCGTGGCGTGGAGTTCCCCGACTTCTGGTCGGTGAACGCGGTCAATATTGTCACCAGCAAGTACTTCCGCGGCGCGGTCGGCACCCCGCAGCGCGAGACCGGTCTCAAGCAGCTGATCGACCGGATCGTGAAGACGTACACGAAGGCCGGCGAGGACTTCGACTACTTCTCCTCGCCCGCCGACGCGGAGATCTTCGAGCACGAGCTGACCTACGCCCTGCTGCACCAGATCTTCAGCTTCAACTCCCCGGTGTGGTTCAACGTCGGTACGCCCCAGCCGCAGCAGGTCTCCGCCTGCTTCATCCTGGCCGTCGACGACTCCATGGAGTCGATCCTCGACTGGTACAAGGAAGAGGGCATGATCTTCAAGGGCGGCTCGGGCGCCGGCCTGAACCTCTCCCGCATCCGCTCCTCGAAGGAGCTCCTCTCCTCCGGCGGCAACGCCTCCGGCCCTGTCTCCTTCATGCGCGGCGCCGACGCGTCCGCAGGAACGATCAAGTCGGGCGGCGCCACCCGCCGCGCGGCGAAGATGGTCGTCCTGGACGTGGACCACCCGGACGTCGAGGCCTTCATCGAAACCAAGGTGAAGGAGGAGGAGAAGATCCGCGCCCTGCGCGACGCGGGCTTCGACATGGACCTGGGCGGCGACGACATCACGTCCGTCCAGTACCAGAACGCCAACAACTCCGTCCGCGTGAACGACGAGTTCATGACGGCCGTCGAGAACGGCACCGAGTTCGGGCTCCGTGCCCGTATGACCGGTGAGGTCATCGAGAAGGTCGACGCCAAGGCGCTCTTCCGCAAGCTCGCCGAGGCCGCGTGGGCGTGCGCCGACCCGGGCATCCAGTACGACGGTGTGATCAACAACTGGCACACCTGCCCGGAATCCGGCCGCATTACCGCGTCCAACCCCTGTAGCGAGTACATGCACCTGGACAACACGTCCTGCAACCTCGCCTCGCTCAACCTGATGAAGTTCCTGAACGATGACGGCAAGGGCAACCAGTCCTTCGACGCCGAGCGCTTCGCCAAGGTCGTGGAGCTCGTCATCACCGCGATGGACATCTCCATCTGCTTCGCGGACTTCCCGACGCAGAAGATCGGCGACAACACCCGCGCCTTCCGCCAGCTGGGCATCGGCTACGCCAACCTGGGGGCCCTGCTGATGGCCACCGGCCACGCGTACGACTCCGACGGCGGCCGCACCCTCGCCGCGTCGATCACTTCGCTGATGACCGGTACCGCGTACAAGCGCTCCGCCGAGCTGGCCGCCGTCGTCGGCCCGTACGACGGCTACGCCCGCAACGCCGAGGCGCACAAGCGCGTCATGAAGCAGCACTCCGACGCCAATGCCGTCGCGCCGCGCACCGAGGACCTGGACAACAGCATCTGGGCCGCGGCCACCGAGGCCTGGCAGGACGTCCTGCGCCTCGGCGAGAAGAACGGCTTCCGCAACTCCCAGGCCTCCGTCCTCGCGCCGACCGGCACCATCGGTCTCGCGATGTCCTGCGACACCACCGGTGTCGAGCCGGACCTGGCCCTGGTCAAGTTCAAGAAGCTCGTCGGCGGCGGCTCGATGCAGATCGTCAACGGCACCGTCCCGCAGGCCCTGCGCCGCCTGGGTTACCAGGAGGAGCAGATCGAGGCGATCGTCTCCCACATCGCCGAGCACGGTGTGGTCGTCGACGCCCCAGGTCTGAAGACCGAGCACTACTCGGTGTTCGACTGCGCCATGGGCGAGCGCTCCATCTCCGCGATGGGCCACGTCCGCATGATGGCCGCGATCCAGCCCTGGATCTCGGGTGCGATCTCGAAGACGGTCAACATGCCGGAGACGGCGACCGTCGAGGAGATCGAGGAGATCTACTTCGAGGCGTGGAAGATGGGCGTCAAGGCGCTCGCGATCTACCGTGACAACTGCAAGGTCGGTCAGCCCCTCTCCGCCAAGAAGAAGGAGAAGGAGCAGGTCACCGCCAAGACGGAGGAGACCATCCGCGCTACCGTCGAGAAGGTCATCGAGTACCGCCCCGTGCGCAAGCGCCTTCCCAAGGGCCGCCCGGGCATCACCACCTCCTTCACGGTGGGCGGCGCCGAGGGCTACATGACGGCGAACTCCTACCCGGACGACGGTCTGGGCGAGGTCTTCCTGAAGATGTCCAAGCAGGGCTCGACCCTCGCGGGCATGATGGACGCCTTCTCGATCGCCGTCTCGGTCGGCCTGCAGTACGGCGTTCCGCTGGAGACGTACGTCTCGAAGTTCACGAACATGCGCTTCGAGCCGGCCGGTATGACGGACGACCCGGACGTGCGGATGGCGCAGTCGATCGTCGACTACATCTTCCGCCGCCTGGCGCTGGACTTCCTGCCCTTCGAGACCCGCTCGGCCCTCGGCATCCACACCGCCGAGGAGCGCCAGCGTCACCTGGACACCGGCTCCTACGAGCCGCTCGAGGACGAGCTTGACACCGAGTCCCTGATGCAGGCGGCCCCGCTGGCCGCGGTCCCGTCGGCCCCGAAGCCGGTCACGGCCGTCTCCGTCCCGGCCCCGAAGACGGCGCACAGCAACGCCGAACTGGTCGAGATGCAGCTCGGTGTCTCCGCCGACGCCCCGCTCTGCTTCTCCTGCGGTACGAAGATGCAGCGCGCCGGCTCGTGCTACATCTGCGAGGGCTGCGGCTCGACGAGCGGCTGCAGCTGACCGTGACGCCCCGGCGGGCGTGAGCGAGCTGTTCAGGTGGGGTGTTCGCGGTGACGCGGACACCCCACCGTGCGTTTGCCCTGGCTCATGAGGAATAGGGCGACGGGGAGGCCGGCGTAGATCTCGAAGCCGCCGCCCGCGCCCGTGACCAGGATGCCTTCGGCGTCGGCGAGGCGGTCGAAAAGCGGGTTGGAGTGCAGTGCCGTCATGGTGATCATTGTCCGGAGGCGCGGTTGACAGCGCGCCCGGAATTTGCACGGTAGTGCGATGGCCGACGGCGCGGGGAACGGGGAGATGGTCAGTCATGTGGAGCGGTGACGAACTGGACCTGGACGCATATCTGGAGCGGATCGGATATCAGGGGGAACGGGGGCCCTCCGGGGAACTCCGGCCGGACCTGCAGACGTTGTACGCAGTGCACCGCGCCCATACCGCCGCTATCACCTTCGAGAGCCTGGATGTCCTGCTCGGCCGCCCCGTCGCGCTGGACCTCAAGTCGATCGAGGACAAGCTCGTGCACGCCCGCCGCGGCGGCTACTGCTACGAGCAGAACTCGCTGCTGGCCGCCGCCCTGGAGCGGATCGGCTTCGAGGTCTCCGGGCGCGGTGCCCGCAACCGCACCCGCGGGGACTCCGTCCTCGCCGTGACGCATGCCGTCCTCGTCGTCACCGTCGCGGGTGAACCTTGGCTGTGCGACGCCGGTTTCGGTTTTCAGGGACCTCGGGAGCCGGTGCTGCTGGGACGGCCGGGCGCCGAGGTGCGGCAGGGCGAGTGGACGTACCGCGTCCGCGAGGAGGAGGGCGGCGTCCTCGTACTCTGCCTGCTGCGCGGCGACACCTGGCGGGACCTGTACGCCTTCTCCCCGCAGCACTACCACCCCGCCGACTACGTCGTGCTCAACCACTACAGCTCCAGCCACCCCGCCTCCTCCTTCGTCGGGCGGCTGATCGTCCAGCACCCGGGCGACGGCGTCCGCCAGGCGCTCGTCGGGCGGGAGCTCACCCGACTGCACCCCGACGGCCTCTCCGAGCGGGAGATCATCGGCCCGGACGGGCTGCTCGCCTTGCTCGACCGGGAGTTCGGGCTTCGGCTGCCCGATCGGGACGCGGCGGAACTGGTGCGGATCCACCGCGCCGAGGACTGACCGGGGCCCTGCCGGGCCCGTACGATGGCGCAGTGCTGGTCAAGTGGATTCGCTGCACGGTGACGGACCGACGCGGGTTCGAGCGCGGGCAGCGAAAATGGGCGGGGCTGCCGGGCGAGCCGGGATTCCGGGGGCAGGGCGGCGGCTGGAGCCGGGGCCGGCAGGGGGTCGCGCATGTCTTCGCGTTCTGGGAGAGCCGGTCCTTCTACGACTCCTTCATGGCCCGTTCGCACGACCGGCTGGCCGCCTCCCAGAACGGCACCTACACCGATCTGCGCGTCACCCTCTTCGACCACCGCTTCGACGTGAAGACCGGCTTCGAGCCGCGCTTCACCGATGCCGACGTCGTACGGGTCGCGCACACGCGGGTCAGGGAGGGCCGGGTCGACCACTTCGCCCTCATGCAGGAGAAGGTGTGGAATCCGGCGATGGCGGGCTCACCCGGCATGGTCCGAGGCCTCTTCGGGGAGGCCCCGGGCCGGGAGTTCCTGGTGCTCTCGATGTGGCACGCCGCCGCCGAGCACGGCAAGTACCGGCAGGAGCGGGTCGAGCGGCTCTCCCTGCGCGCCCAGATCCAGGCCGATGTCGAGGCCCTCACCGGCGATGTCGTCGACCTCGAACCCTCCTGGACGGTATGACCGTACGATGACCGCCGGGTCCGATCGGCGTGCCCGGTCGGCGGGCCGCCCGGTGGCCGAATAGGGTCGTGGGATGGTTCGACCACGGCGCATCGTCCTTGTCAGACACGGGGAATCGGAGGGCAACGCCGACGACTCGGTGTACGAGCGGGAGCCCGACCACGCCCTGCGGCTGACCCCTACCGGACGCGAGCAGGCGGCGGCGGCCGGCCTCCGGCTGCGCGAGCTCTTCGGCACCGAGACGATCAGCGCGTACGTCTCCCCGTACCGCCGTACCCTGCAGACCTTCCGCGAGCTCCGGCTGGATCCGACGCGCGTGCGGATGCGCGAGGAGCCGCGCCTGCGCGAGCAGGACTGGGGGAACTGGCAGGACCGGAACGACGTACGACTGCAGAAGGTATACCGGGACGCGTACGGGCACTTCTTCTACCGGTTCGCGCAGGGCGAGTCGGGGGCCGACGTATACGACAGGGTCGGATCCTTCCTGGAAAGCCTCTACCGCAGCTTCGAGGCCCCCGACCACCCCGAGAACGTGCTGCTGGTGACGCACGGGCTGACGATGCGGCTGTTCTGCATGCGCTGGTTCCACTGGTCCGTGGCCGAATTCGAGGCCCTGTCCAATCCGGGCAACGGCGAATTCAGAATGCTCCTGCTCGGACCGGACGGCCGGTACCGGTTGGACCGCCCGTTTGAGCGGTGGACCACACCCGAGCCTTATGACCTGGACGGCTAGAGTGGCCCGCGATGACGCCTGATTCCACTCCCGAACGGCGCTACGCGCGCGCCATGGCCAGCCTCCGAGGGCTGGCGCTGGGTGACGCCCTCGGCTCCCAGTACTTCGTCCCCGTGAACTACCCGCTGCTCAAGCGGAGCGAGCTGCCCACCGGCGCCGAGGCGTGGCAGTGGACCGACGACACCGAGATGGCCTGCTCGGTGGTGGCCGTGCTGGCCGAGCACGGACGGATCGATCAGGACGCGCTCGCGAGTTCTTTCGCCCACCACCACGACTTCGACCGTGGCTACGGGCCGGCGGTGAACCGGATGCTGCGACTGGTGCGGGAGGGACAGGACTGGCGCACGCTGGCCGCCGAACTGTTCAACGGGCAGGGCTCGTGGGGCAACGGCGCCGCCATGCGGATCGCGCCGCTGGGTGCCTGGTACGCCGACGACCCGGAGCAGGCCACCCACCAGGCGGAGATCTCTGCCTACACCACCCACCAGCACCGCGAGGCCGTGTGCGGGGCGATGGCCGTGGCCGCGGCGGCGGCCATCGCCGCGCACACAGACGGCCCCCCGAAGGCCTCCGACCTGCTGGACGGGGTGATCGCACTGGTACCGCGCAGCGCCGTGGGCGCAGGGCTGCGGCGGGCGCGGGACATGCTGGACTACGGCGACGCCACCACGGTCGCGGCGGTCCTGGGCTGCGGACGGCGTACGAGCGCGCACGACACCGTGCCGTTCGCCCTGTGGTCGGCGGCGCGGGCGCTGGACGACTACGAGAAGGCGTTCTGGACCACCGCGCAGGTGGGCGGGGACGTCGACACGACCTGCGCGATCGTCGGCGGGGTGCTGGGCGCGCGCGGGGACGCCGTGCTGCCCGCCGCATGGCTGGCACGTACCGAAGCCCTGCCGGCGTGGTTGCCGGAGGTCGCGGGGGGCTGACGCCCGTGGCTCGGGCCGTGGGGCCGCCGGGACGCCGGGCGAGTTGGCGGCGCTCCGCGCCTCAGCCGCTTTCGCGCTTTCGCGCGGTCGCGCGTGAAACAACCCGCTCCGATTGTCACGGTCCTGCCACAGCACTCTTTTGATCCTGTTCAAAACTGCATCGCACCGGCCTACCCTGTCCGCATCGCCGCCCCACCTTGAACTCCGGGGCGGCCGACAGGGGAGGGAAACTGATGTCAGAGAACATCGGCGGGGCGGACGAAGCCCGGACCGAGGCCGCGGTCGACGCGCGGGCCACGGCCGGGGGTTCGCCGGCGAAGCCGAACCCGGCCGGGGATTCGCCCGCCCGGCCGAATGCGGCCGACGGCAGACATACCGCCGCGGCTGGCCCACCCCCGGGCGGGCCGCTCGGCGCGGCGCCCGCGAACCCATGGCAGGTGCAGCAGCGCTCGCCCGCGCCCTCCTGGGCCGCACTGGTGCGCCCCGCCGAAGCCGCCCCCATCCGGACCGCGACCCTCGTCGCCGTCCTCGCCTCCGGTCTCGCCACCGCGCTGCTGCTCGGCGACGGCATGGGCCCGGGTCTGCTGCTCGCGGTGGTGCCCGCCGTCGTCGCGGCCTACGTCGCCGCCCGCGCGGCCCGCCGTGGCGCCCGCCCCTGGACCGTGGCCTGGGTGATCGGCTGTATCGCCCTGCTCGCCGTACCGGCCCTGCGTGACTCCGCCTGGCCGGCCACGCTGGCGATCCTGTCCGCCGTACTGCTGGGCGCGCTGGCCCTGCACGGCAGCCGCACCTGGCCCGGTGTCCTGCTCAGCCCGCTCGGCTTCCTCGACGCCGCGGTGTCCGGGGTCGCCTGGCTGCTGACCGGGCTGCGCTCACGCGGCGGGGTCGCCAAGGACCGCTGGCTGCCCGTCGCCAAGGCGACCGTCGTGGCCGCCTTCCTGCTGCTGCTCTTCGGCACGCTGTTCGCCTCGGCCGACGCGGCCTTCGCCGATCTGCTGGGCGACCTGCTGCCCGACGTGTCGGTCGAGGACGGGCCCGTCCGGTTCATGCTGTTCCTCCTCGGCGCGGTGCTCGCGCTCGCCGCGGCCCGTACCGCCGCGGCCCCGCTGCGCTGGGACCGGATCAAGGTCGCCCCCGGCAAGCCGCGTTCCCGTGTCGAATGGGCCTTGCCGCTCATCGTGCTCAACCTGCTTTTCGTCGGCTTCAACGCCGTGCAGCTGGCCGTCCTGTTCGGCGGCTACGACAAGGTCCTGAAGAGCACTGACCTGACCTACGCCGAGTACGCCCGAGAGGGTTTCTGGCAACTGCTCTGGGCCACCCTGCTCACTCTCGCCGTGATCGCGCTCGCCCTGCGCTGGGCCCCGCGCTCCGGAGCCGGCGACCGCCGCTTCGTCCGGATCGTCCTCGGGGTGCTGTGCGCGCTGACGCTGGTCGTCGTCGCCTCCGCGCTGCGCCGGATGGACCTCTACGTGGAGGCGTACGGGCTGACCAGGCTGCGTGTGTCGGTGGCCGCGATGGAGCTGTGGCTGGGGCTGGTCATCGTATTGATCATGGGGGCCGGCCTGTTCGGCGGACGCTGGCCGGCGCGGGCGTTCGCGGGCAGTGCGGCAGCGGCCGTCCTGGCCTTCGGCCTGCTCTCGCCGGACGGGATGGTCGCCGAGCGGAACGTGGCCCGCTTCGAGGAGGACTCGAAGATCGATCTCTCCTACTTCCAGTCCCTGTCGGCGGACGCGGTTCCCGGCCTGGACCGGCTGCCCGAGCCACAGCGGTCCTGCGCCCTGCGCGGGATCAACGACGAGATCGCCAGGGCCGGGGACGTCCCGTGGTACGCGATGAGCTGGGGCGAGTACCGGGCCCGGCAGATCCTGCGTCAGCGTCCGGTGACCGCCTCCTACGAGGTCTGCTCGCGCTTGGGCACCTTCGGCAGTCGCGTCGAGCACCAGTAGGTCGGGTACCGGAGGTTCCGCGAGGTCGCGTACG
>NZ_JBSGZP010000050.1:0-18760 GCF_053611065.1 Streptomyces sp. NPDC054840 | reverse complement strand
GAAATGGCAAAGGGGAGGCAATGGAAAACGAAACCGGGCGGATCGAGGCATTCAGTGACGGTGTATTCGCCATCATCATTACGATCCTTGTTCTGGAATTAAAGGTTCCGGAAGAAACCGGCTCGGACTTCTGGCATGGAGTCCGGGGGCAATGGCCCCATTACGCCGCCTACGTCGTCAGTTTCCTCATCATCGGCGTGATGTGGGTGAACCACCACACCATCTTCAGTCACCTCAGGCGGGTGGACCGCCCCCTGTTGTTCCTGAATCTCCTGGTGCTGATGGTCGTGTCGGTGATTCCGTACACGACCAACGTCCTCGCCGAGCACCTCATGGAGGAAGGCGGCTCCGCCAACGCGGCCGCGGTCCTCTACAGCGGTGTCACCGTGGCCTACGCCCTGGCCTTCCTGGCCTTCTGGTGGTACGTGACCCGGGTCGGCCACCTCTTCCACGAGCAGGTCGACAGGGAGGGCGCACGCGCCACACGGGTGCGCTTCGGCCTCGGTGCCATCGCGTACCCCCTCACGGTCCTTCTGGCCTTCTACTCCGCACCACTCACACTTGCCGCCCACTTCCTGATCGCGATCTACTATGCGGCGAACCAGATCCCCATCCCCCTCGTGGTAGAGGAAGAGCGGCTCGATTCTGCCAGCGACCTCAGGAAGTAGCCGCCGGGGCCTACGGCCGTTCTATGCGGTCAAGTAGGGTATTGGATCTAGCTGGTCGCGGGGGAGGCCCAGATGGCTCGCGTAGCTCTGCCGGAGGATTCCACGACGGAAATCTCCGAATTGATCGACGTCCTGATCTCTCTTCTCTTCGAATCATTACCCCGGCGGGACCAGCGAAACTGGGCCCGCGTTTATCTGAACGGTCTGGTGCGGACCGCCGGGAAGAAAACAATTCGTAACATCGCCGGAACAGGGGCCAGTTCCGTCGAGCAGAGCCTCCAGCAGTTCATCAGCAAGTCCCCCTGGGACTGGACCCCGGTCCGCCGCTCCCTCGCCCAGCACCTCGAACGCACCGCGCAGCGCCCCCTGGCCTGGGTGCTCCAGCCCATGGTCATAGAGAAGGCGGGGGACCGATCCGTCGGCGTCGGCCGGCAGTTCGTTCCCCAGCTCGGCCGCACCGCCAACTGCCAGCAGGCGAGCGGGATCTGGCTCGCCTCCAGCGAGGCCAGCTTCCCGGTCGAATGGACCCTCACCCTCCCCGGGCCCTGGACCAGCGAACTCCTGCGCCGCCGCCGGGCCGGCATCCCCGACACGGCCCGCTCCCTCACCCCCGCCCAGGACGCCGTACACGCCGTCCAGCGGATGGCCGCCAGCTGGCAACTCCAGCGCCGGCCCGTGGTGATGGAGGTCGCCAACTGCGATCTCCCGCAGAGCATCGAGTCCTTCACCCTCCAGGACATCCCCTTCGTCTTCAAGGTCGACGGCTCGCTGCCCGTCTCCTTCGGTGGCGCCGGCCGCTACAAACCCGGGCCGCACACCGCCCCCGCCCGCGAACTCATCGACTCCCTGCGCTCCCAGCGCCGCGTCGTCGAATGGACCCGCCACGGGCGCGCCGAGGGCGCGGTGACCCTGCTGACCTCGGCCTCGATCTTCGCCACCCCCTGCGAGGACCGCCCCGTGCCCGCGCCGCCCACCCCGCTGCTGCTGGTCGGAGCCTGGAGCGAAGCCGCCCTGCTGCCCTCAGAGTTCTGGATCACCAACATCGGCGACCGGCCGCTCGCCCAGCTGTTCCTGCTCGCCAAGCTCACCGACCGCGTCTCCCTCGACTTCGCCGAGACCTGCGAACCCGTGGGCATCCGGGACTTCGAGGGCCGCTCCTTCCGGGGGTGGCACCACCACGCCACCCTCGCCAGCGTCGCCCACGCCGCGAAACTGCTCGGCGCGCGCCCGCGGCTCCCCGACGGATACCCCGGACCCACCCGGTCGGCCGCCGCCACGGCCGCACCGCCCCGGCAAGCCACGGCCCGGCCGGCGACCCCGGCCCTCCTGCCGCCGCGCCCGCCCTTGCCCGGACAGACCCCGCGCCGCGAATACATCCGCTGATGCTCGACATAGCCGACCAGCTGCGCGCGTGGTGCGCCGCACAGCGGGAATTCGCACTGGCCACCGTCGTCGCCGTCAGTGGGAGCGCTCCCCGCGGCCCCGGCGCCTCCCTCGCCGTCGACGACAAGGGCACCGCGCTCGGCTCCATCTCCGGAGGCTGCGTGGAATCCGCCGTGCACGAGCTGTGCCTCGACGCCATCGCCTCCGGCGAAGGCGGCCTGCACCGCTTCGGCTACAGCGACGACGACGCCTTCGCGGTGGGCCTGACCTGCGGCGGAGTCCTCGACGTCCTGGTCACCCCGGTGCGCGGGCTCGACCCGGTCCGGCCCGTGCTCGGCTCGGTGCTCGACGCCGCCGCCGGGGGCACCCGGGCCGCGCTCGCCCGGGTGGTCTCCGGACCACCGCCCCAACTGGGCCGGGCGCTCGCCGTCCACGCCGACGGCTCCTACGAGGGCGGACTGGCCGGCGGTCCCGACCTGGACCGGGCCGCCGCCCGGCAGGTACGGGCGCTGCTGCTGGCCGGACGCACCGGCACCGCCGAGCTCGGCACCGCCGGCGGGCTCTGCGGGCAGCCCCTGACCCTGCTCGTCGAATCGGCCGCCGAACCGCCCCGGCTGCTGGTCTACGGGGCCATCGACTTCGCCGCGGCCCTCGCCCGGATCGGCGCCTTCCTCGGCCACCGGGTCACCGTGTGCGACGCCCGGCCCGTCTTCGCGACCCCGGCCCGCTTCCCCGGCGCCGACGAGGTGATCGTCGACTGGCCGCACCGCCACCTGGCCGCCGAGTGGGCCGCGGGCCGCCTGGACTCCCGTACGGCGGTCTGCGTCCTCACCCACGACGCCAAATTCGACGTACCGCTGCTGGAACTGGCCCTGCGGCTGCCCCTGGGCTACGTGGGCGCCATGGGATCGCGGCGCACGCACACCGACCGCGAGAGACGGTTGCGGGCCGAGGGCGTCACGGACTCCGCCCTGGCCCGCCTGCGCTCACCCATCGGGCTCGACCTCGGCGGCGCCACCCCCGAGGAGACCGCGCTGGCCATAGCCGCCGAGTTCACGGCCGTGCGGAACGGCGGATCGGTGCTCCCGCTGGCCCGGCGCCACGGCCCCGTCCACCGTCGGACACAGCCCGCCGGGACCACGGTCCCGTAGGAAACGACCACCCGGCCCGGTATGTCCTGGACGATCAGCCCGGGCGGCGTGAACCCCAGGTCGTGGGAGAATGAAGTACGTGCGTTTCCTCCGCTGTCCTGCCGGGGCGTAGACGGATCCTTCGATCGACTGGGATGTTCAGCACGTGCGTTTCCTCAATGACCTGAAGCCGCCGTACGACCTGACGTACGACGATGTGTTCATGGTGCCGAGCCGCTCCGCGGTCGGTTCCCGCCAGAGTGTCGACCTGTCCTCGCCCGACGGAACCGGCACCACCATTCCCCTCGTCGTGGCCAACATGACCGCCATCGCGGGCCGCCGGATGGCCGAGACGGTCGCCCGCCGGGGCGGAATCGTCGTCATCCCGCAGGACATCCCGATCGATGTCGTCACCGAGGTCATCTCCTGGGTGAAGAGCCGCCACCTCGTGCTCGACACGCCGATCACGCTGGCGCCCGCCCAGACGGTCGCCGACGCGCTGTCCCTGCTGCACAAGCGCGCCCACGGCGCCGGCGTCGTCGTCGACGGCGAGGACCGCCCGGTCGGCGTCGTCACCGAGCACGACCTCTCCGGCGTGGACCGCTTCACCCAGCTCTCCGAGGTCATGTCGAAGGAGCTGCTGCTCATCGACGCCGACATCGACCCGCGCGAGGCCTTCAACCAGCTCGACGCCGGCCACCGCAAGCTGGCCCCGGCCGTCGACAAGGACGGCAAGCTCGTCGGCATCCTCACCCGCAAGGCCGCCCTGCGCGCGACGCTCTACACCCCCGCCACCGATGCGAACGGCAAGCTGCGCATCGCGGCCGCCGTCGGGATCAACGGCGACTTCGTGCAGAAGGCCAAGCAGCTGCTCGACGCGGGCGTGGACACGCTCGTCATCGACACGGCGCACGGCCACCAGGAGTCGATGATCAACGCGATCAAGGCCGTCCGCGCGCTGGACCCGCAGGTCCCGATCGTGGCCGGCAACATCGTCGCCGCCGAGGGCGTCAAGGACCTCATCGACGCCGGCGCGGACATCATCAA
The DNA here is from genome assembly GCF_053611065.1 of Streptomyces sp. NPDC054840. NCBI lineage: Bacteria > Bacillati > Actinomycetota > Actinomycetes > Kitasatosporales > Streptomycetaceae > Streptomyces > Streptomyces sp. NPDC054840. The sequence continues at coordinate 14,532 of NZ_JBSGZP010000050.1, read as the reverse complement.
GGTCGGTGTGGGCCCCGGCGCCATGTGCACCACCCGCATGATGACCGGCGTGGGCCGCCCGCAGTTCTCCGCGGTCCTGGAGTGCGCGGCCGAGGCCAAGAAGTACGGCAAGCACGTGTGGGCCGACGGCGGCGTCCGTCACCCGCGTGACGTGGCGATGGCGCTGGCCGCCGGCGCGTCCAACGTGATGATCGGCTCATGGTTCGCCGGTACGTACGAGTCCCCGGGCGACCTCCAGCAGTCCGCCGACGGGCGCCTGTACAAGGAGTCCTTCGGCATGGCCTCCGCCCGCGCGGTGCAGAACCGCACGAGCGAGGAGTCGGCCTACGACCGCGCCCGCAAGGGCCTGTTCGAGGAGGGCATCTCCACGTCGCGCATGTTCCTCGACCCGGCCCGCCCGGGCGTCGAGGACCTGATCGACTCGATCATCGCGGGCGTCCGCTCCTCGTGCACCTACGCCGGTGCCGGCTCCCTCGCGGAGTTCGAGGAGAAGGCCGTGGTCGGCATCCAGTCCGCCGCCGGTTACGCCGAGGGCAAGCCGCTGCACGCCAGCTGGAGCTAGTGCTGTGACCGGAAAGGTTCACCGGGTCACGACGCCCGGCACGGCACCTCGCCGCGTTGTCGGACCGCGCGAGTACGTCCAGTACGAGCCGCGGCCCTCCGCCTTGCGATGCACCACACCGGACGCCGCAACCCGGCAAACCTTCCCGGCCACAGCACTAGGCGTGTTGTAAAAGTCCCGCCTGGCGTGCGACGTTCTCTCCCCGTGGCCCCCGGTCGTCCTACGAGGACGGCCGGGGGCCACGGGCGCTTCCGGGCGATGAACTGTGCACGCCCACACGGTACTTGGGGATGCGCAGGGTGACCTTCATACCGGCCCCGACGCCCGTCTCCATCACCGGACCGTATGCGTCCCCGTACACCTGACGGATCCGCTCGTCGACATTGGGCAGCCCGATTCCGGAGGAACCCCCGTGCTCCCCGGCCAGGATCCGGCGCAGCAGGGCCGGATCCATCCCGACCCCGTTGTCCTCCACCGTGATCACCGCCTCCGCGCCCGCGTCCCGCGCCGTGATCGTGATCCGGCACTCCTCGGTGGAGTCCTCCAACCCGTGCTTGACGGCGTTCTCCACCAGGGGCTGCAGGCACAGGAAGGGCAGCGCCACCGGCAGCACCTCCGGCGCCACCTGCAGGGTCACCTTCAGCCGGTCGCCGAACCGGGCACCGGCCAGCGCCAGATACTGCTGGACGGAGCGCAACTCGTCGGCGAGCGTGGTGAAATCACCGTGCCGACGGAAGGAGTACCGCGTGAAGTCCGCGAACTCCAGCAGCAGCTCCCGGGCCCGCTCCGGATCGGTCCGGACGAACGAGGCGATCGCGGCCAGTGAGTTGAAGATGAAATGCGGGGAGATCTGCGCCCGCAGCGCCTTGATCTCCGCCTCCATCAGCCGGGTCCGCGACCGGTCCAGCTCGGACAGTTCGAGCTGCACGGACACCCACCGCGCGACTTCCGTCGCGGCCCGCACCAGCACCGCGGACTCCCGCGAGCCGTACGCCACCAGCGCGCCCAGTACCCCGTCCTCGCCGGTGAGCGGAGCCACCACCGCCCACTTCAGCGGACAGTCCGGCCGCTGGCACTCGGTGCGCACGCTCTGGCTGCGCCCCGACGCCAGCATCACCGCCACCCGGGCCATCGCCCGCCGCTGATGGTGGTCGGCGCCCGGACCGTCCCAGGCCAGCACCGACTCGCGGTCGGTGAGGCACAGCGCCTCCGTGCCCAGCAGTGACCGCAGCCGCCGGGCCGCCTTGCGGGCGGCGTCCTCGGTCAGCCCGGCGCGCAGCGGGGGAGCGGCCAGCGAAGCCGTGTGCAGGGTGTGGAAGGTGGCCCGCTCCACCGGGGTCCCCAGGGCCATACCGGCCGCCCGCTCCCCGTGCCGTGCGTGCCGGTGGCCCGCGGCCCAGCCCACGCCCAGCAGCAGCACGGCACCCGCCACCGCCAGCGCGGCCACGACCGCCGGTGCCACCCCGGTCACCGCGGACCCCCCGCCCGCTCCCCGGCCACGACCTCCGGCAGGTGCAGCCGGGCCAGGGTGGCCGCCGTCCCCGCCGGTATCCGCGACCGCGTCGCCAGCGACACCGCCACCATCGTCAGGAACCCGAGCGGCACCGACCACGCCGCCGGCCATGCCAACAGCGTGTGCGTCCAGCCCGGCGGCGCCAGATCGGCCCGGGTCGCCAGCACCGCCCCCAGCGCCGCCCCGCCGCCGGTGACCAGCCCGGCCACCGCACCCGGCGCGGTCAGCCCGCGCCACCAGATGCCCAGCACCAGCAGGGGACAGAACGAGGACGCCGACACGGCGAAGGCCAGGCCCACCGCGTCCGCCACCGGCACCTCCGTCGCCGCCACGCTCCCGGCCAGCGGCACCAGGATCGCCACGACCGCCGCCGAGCGGAAGCTGCGCACCCCACGCGCCGGCAGCACGTCCTGGTGCAGCACCCCCGCCACCGCCATGGTCAGCCCCGAGGCCGTCGACAGGAACGCCGCGAAGGCACCCCCGGCCAGCAGCGCACCCAGCAGCTCGCCGAGCACCCCGCCGAGCATCCGCCCGGGCAGCACCAGCACCGCCGCGTCCGCGTCACCGGTCAGGGCGAGCTCGGGCGTGTAGATCCGGCCCAGTGCCCCGTACACCGGCGGCAGCAGGTAGAAGACGCCGACCAGCGCGAGCACGACCAGTGTGGTGCGCCGCGCGGTCCGCCCGTCGGGGCTGGTGTAGAACCGCACCGCGACGTGCGGCAGACCCATCGTGCCGAGGAAGGTCGCCAGGATCAGCCCGTACGTGGCGTACAGCCGGTACCCGCGCAGCCCGCCGGAGGTCGGTACCGACCAGGTGGACGCGCCGGGCCGCGCCTCGGCCGGGGTGTCCGGAACGGGCGTGCCCGGGGCGAACTCCATCCGCGCGTGGGCCCGTACGACATGCTCACCGGCGGTCAGGGTCAGCGGCGCCGACACGTAGCCGTGCCCGTCCACCTGCCCGGTCACCGTCACCGTCAGCGGATCGGCCACCGACAGCCGGACGTCCTGCGCGAGCGTCACCGAGGTGTGCTCGCGGAAGACGGCCGGAGCGTCGAAGGTGGCCCGCGGCGCGCCGTCCCCCGCCCAGGCCGCGATCAGGAAGAAGGACGGCACCAGCAGGGCCGTGAGTTTCAGCCAGTACTGGAAGGCCTGGACGAAGGTGACCGAACGCATCCCGCCGCACGCCACCGCCACGGTCACCACGAACGCGACGACCAGCCCGCCGACCCAGTGCGGGGCCCCGGTCAGGATCTCCAGCGTCAGCCCGGCCCCCTGCAACTGCGGCAGCAGGTACAGCCAGCCGACCCCGACCACGAACAGCACCGCGATCCGGCGCACCACCAGCGACTCCAGCCGCGCCTCGGCGAAGTCGGGCAGCGTGTAGGCGCCGGAGCGGCGCAGCGGGGCCGCCACCAGGACGAGCAGCACCACGTACCCGGCGGTGTAGCCCACCGGGTACCAGAGCATCTCGGGCCCTTGGAGCAGCACCAGCCCGGCCACCCCGAGGAAGGACGCGGCGGACAGGTACTCGCCGCTGATGGCCGCCGCGTTCAGGCGGGGCCCCACCGTGCGCGAGGCGACGTAGAAGTCGGACGTGGTCCGGGACATCCGCAGGCCCAGCGCGCCGACCAGGATCGTGACCAGGACGACGACGGCGACCGCGGTCAGCGCGTACGTCTGGTTCACCGGGCGGTCCTTCGGCAGGGGAGGGGTGTCCGGAGTCTACGCACGCCCCTGACCGGGCGACAGGCTCGATTCGGACCCGCCGGAGCCGTCGGATCCGCCCGGCCGGACCACCCCGTCAGACGGCCGGATCGCGGTGCTCCGCGCAGTCGCGCAGGGCGATCTCCAGCTCCACGTACGACTCCTCCGCGCGCCGGAACGCCAGCGTCAGGGCCGCCTCCGCGCGCGGCGGTACCTGCTCGCGGACTCCTTCGCGGGCCTCGTACAGGATGTCGGCCCAGCGGGCGGCCGCACTGCGCAGCCGGGCCAGCAGCACCTCGGCCTCGGCGGGCCCGGCCGGCCGGGCCCGGGGCAGCCCGCTCAGGGCGTCGACCAGCGCCTGGATTTCGGACATCTCGCTCCTCCCGCGCCGGAAGATCCACGATACGAGAGGGGTGAGGGCACCGAGGGCCGATCGGAGCGGCGGTGCGGCCGACGGTTCCGGCGGATCGCCGTACGCCCCTCCCGGCGCGACGAACGGCGCCGCCGAGCGCCGGACGGTCAGGGGCGAACGGCCCGAGTCGCCTGGGGAGCTGCCGGTTTCAGCCGGTCGCCTGCCGCATCAGCAGGTCCCGCAGTTCCCGCGCGTGCCGCCGGCTCACCTGGAGCTCCGCGGTCCCCACCCGGACACTGGTGGTCCCGGCCTCCAGCCGGAGCTCGTCGATCCGGGCCAGCGCCACCAGATGACGGCGGTGGATCCGTACGAACCCGCGCGCCGCCCAGCGTTCCTCCAGCGTGGACACCGGGATCCGGACCAGGTGGCTGCCCTCGTCGGTGTGCAGGCGGGCGTAGTCGCCCTGCGCCTCCACGTAGGAGATGTCCGCGATCGCCACGAAGCGGGTGATCCCGCCCAGTTCGACGGCGATCTGGTCCGGCGCGCGGTCGGCGACGGTGACCTCGGCGACCGGGCGGCGGGGCGCGGGCACGGCCGGGGCGCCCGCCACCGGGGCATCGGTGGTCACCCCGCCCGCCGCCGCGGCCGCCGGGCCCTCGTCGGACCGGACCAGCTGCTCGCAGGCCCGCCGCACAGCCTCGGCCAGCCGCTCCGGGCGCACGGGCTTGAGTACGTAGTCCACGGCCTTCAGGTCGAAGGCCTGTACGGCGAAACCCTCGTGGGCCGTGACGAACACGATCAGCGGTGGCCGCGCGAACCCGGCCAGCAGGCGGGCGATGTCCAGCCCGGTCAGCCCGGCCATGTGGATGTCCAGGAACACCACGTCGATGGCGTCGGCCCCGTCCGGGCCGGATTCCAGCGCCCGGGTGACCCGGCGCAGGGCCTCGGTGGCGTCCGAGGCACCCTCCGCAGTGTGCACCCGGGGGTCCGAGCGCAGCAGGTAGAGGAGTTCCTCCAGAAGCGGTTTCTCGTCGTCGACGGCCAGTACGCGCAGCATGCGGCCGAGTCTAGTGCTGTGGCCGGGAAGGTTTGCCGGGTTGCGGCGTCCGGTGTGGTGCATCGCAAGGCGGAGGGCCGCGGCTCGTACTGGACGTACTTGTGCGGTCCGACAACGCGGCGAGGTGCCGTGCCGGGCGTCGTGACCCGGTGAACCTTTCCGGTCACAGCACTAGAGAGGACTTGGCGGGGGCGGAACGGCAAAGGGCGCGGCCCCCGCCCAGGGGGGATGTGGGCGAGGGCCGCGCGAACGGGGTGGGGGGAGGGGAGGAGGGAGGGGAGGAGCGTCGGCTACTGGATGGTGATGAGCTTGCCTTCGGGGGACACGGCGTACCAGGTGCCGCCCACACCCTGGCCGTTCACGTCGCCGGGCTTCTTGTCACCGGTGAAGGTGTAGACGGGCCAGCAGTCGACGCTCTGCTGCTTCAGGCCGTCCGGGCGGTTGAGCACCGTGTAGTTCTTCTCGACGATCCCCTTGTCCGCGGCCTTCTCCACCGGCGCGACGACCGGCCACTTGGTCTGGCAGTCGCCCACGCACTTGGAGGTCATCGGCCACTGGGTGTCCGGCTTGAACCGGTAGACGGTCATGCCCTTGCCGTCGACGATGTGGTCGCCCAGCTTGGGGTCCTTGGCCACCGACAGCTTCCCGTCGCCCTCGGCGGCGCCGCCCGCGGCCGGCGGTGCCTCCTCGGTCGCGGCCCCCTTCGCGGCCTTCTTGCCGTCCGCCGCGAGCGCGAACCACACCCCGCCGACGCCCTGGCCGTTGACGTCGCCCGCCTTGGTGTCCTTGCTGTAGCGGTACGCGGGCCAGCCGCCCACCGTCAGCTGCTTGCTGCCGTCGGTGCGCACGACCTCGCCCAGCACGGCCGGGTCCATGCCGGCGGCGGCGGTGACGTCACCGGCGGCGACCACCGGCCAGGTCTTCTCGCAGTCCCCGTCGCAGTTGGACTTCGGCGGCTTGGCCGTGTCCTTGTCGAACCGGTAGAGGGTGAACCCGGCGCTGTCGGTCAGGACCGGCCCGACCTTGTCGTTGGAGGCCATCGCGAGCTGCCCGGCCGGCTTGGCGTCCGAGGCGGGCGCGGCTCCGGCGCCGTCGGAGCCGTAGGCGCCGTCGGCGGCGGCCGGGGCCTTCCCGTAGTCCTGAGCGGCGGCGGCCCCGACCGGCTTGGTCGTGTCCGCGGCCTTGTCGTCCGTGGGGCCGCAGGCCGTCGCCGCGAGAACGACGACGATCGCGGCCGCGGCCAGGGTGGTTCCGCGCTTGATGCCCATCTTGATCTCTCCCACGTGTGGTGTCCGGTGTCCGCCACCGTGGTGGCGTCAACTGTGCTCAGGACACGCTCCGGTGGGAGAGATCTGTTCACCTCGTCCGGTGTGGGCTGTTTCACTCACCCCACTTCGAACCCGGTGCGCCGCAGAGCCGTGGCCACAGCGAGGCCGAGAACCTGGTGGCCGCTGTCGTTGGGGTGCAGCCCGTCCGCCAGGTGCTCGGGACCGAGCAGGTCCCGGCCCGGGAGCACGGCCAGCCGGTCGTCCCCGGCGGCGATCCGGTCCCGGGCGGCCCGCTCCATCGCGTCACGCAGGGCGCCGAGGGTGGCGCCGAGCTTGTTCGGGGTGCGCTCGGCGTCGGGTCGCAGGACGGGGGAGACCAGCAGGATCGGGGTCCGCGGGTGTCCCTGGCGGACCAGTTCGAGGAAGGCGCGCGTGGTCTCGTACAGCAGGGGCGCCGAAAAGGGCACGCGGGACCAGCAGTTGGTGCCGAAGGCGAGGGTGAGGACGTCGGCGGGCAGGCCAGCGAGCTGTTCGGCGGTGGTCAGCTCACCGCGCGCGGCCCCCGCGTAGCCGAGGTTGACGGTGTCCCAGCCGAGGGCGCGGCCGGTGACGGCGGGCCAGCCGTGCGCGGGGCGGGTGGACCACCAGCCCTCGGTGATGGAGTCGCCGTGCACCACCCAGCGCGGCTTGGGCGGCGCCGGCGCGAGCGGGCCGCCGATCCCGCGCAGCCCGAGGATCAGCGGGGACTGGGTCTCGGGCGGGTGGATGGTGAACGGGCCGGTGCCGCCGCCCAGGCCGATCCGTACGACGGCTTCCGCGGCCGGGTCGGTGAACACCTCGGTGACCACCCCGTGCCGGTCCCACAGCGCGAAGCCGTGCGCGAGGTCGCGCAGCGCGTCGGTGGGGCCGGGCACGGTCGCCCGGTAGCGGATCTCCACCGCCCGCGCGGTCTCGGTGGTGAACTCCAGCCGGACGCCGATGGGCAGGGTGGAGCGCTCACCGGTGTCCCAGGGCAGCCGCATGGTGTCGGCCGGATCGGCGCGGACCGGCCGCCCCTGGTCCAGCCAGGCGACCCCGCGCAGGAAGGCCAGCGCGTCCTGCCAGGGCGCCGGCTCGTCAGGGTGGCACTGCAGCCCGGCCACAGGCTCCGCCGGCAGTCCTGGTCCTTCCAGGCCCGGTGGTCCCACTGGTCCCGGTGGTCTCACTGGTTGCCTCCGATCGTCGGGTACGGGAACTTCACGCCTACCCCGCCGTCCACCACGAGCGTCTGCCCGGTGACGTACGCGGACAGCGGCGAGGCCAGGAAGTACAACGCGGCCGCGATGTCCGCGGTGTCGGCGACCCGGCCTGGCGGGGCATGCTCCGCGGTGCCCCGCCGCCCCCTCGGCGCCCGGCAGCGCGGCGACCCGCGGGGTCCGCGCCACCCCCGGTGCCACCGCGTTCACCCGTACCCCGCTCGGACCCGGTTCCACCGCCGCAGAGCGCACCAATGCCATCCGGGCGGCCTTCTCGGCCCCGGCAGGAGGGTCGGGGGCAGGACCTGACGGAGTGTCAGGAAGGGGTCCCCGAGGTGGCCTGCGCAGCGATCGATCATCCCTACGCAACAAACGACTGTCAGTGACCGATCCGCGCAACGATCGTGCGTCAATGTGCAAGGATGGTGCATTACGGGCGGTATCACTCAGCTCGTAGGCTCACTCGCTGTACGTGGAGTGGCGCGGATCGCCTGCTCGGCGGTCCCCCATGAGCAGACCCCTCTTACGACGGGCCCTGCCCTGCTCCGGATCGTCGCGGTCGACGCCTCCCCCGACCTCCCCGATCCGCAGTGACAAGGAGTCCCCTCGTGCTCGACCACGGCCAGGCGCCACCGCTCGCTTCCGAGGCCCGCAAGCCCGCCAACCCGCTGCTCCGCCGCAAGCCGGTGGAGCAGTTGGTTTCCGAGGGCGGCCAGGGTGAGGGCGGCGCGCTGAAGCGTTCGCTCACGATGTGGCAGCTGACCATGATCAGCATCGGCGCGACCCTGGGCACCGGCATCTTCGTCGTCCTCGGCGAGGCCACCCCGATCGCCGGCCCGGCCGTCTTCATCGCCTTCATCGTCGCGGGCCTGACCGCGCTGTTCTCGGCGCTCTCCTACGCCGAGCTCGCGGGCTCCATCCCCGTCTCGGGCTCCTCGTACTCCTACGCCTACGCCACCATGGGTGAGCTCATAGCCTGGGTCTGCGGCTGGTGCCTCGTCCTGGAGTACGGCGTCTCCGTCGCGGCCGTCGCCGTCGGCTGGGGCCAGTACCTCAACGAGCTGCTCGACGGCACCCTCGGCATCACCATCCCCGAGGGCTTCTCCGCCCCGCTGGGCGAGGGCGGCTACATCAACATGCCCGCCCTGGTCGTTGTCCTGCTCTGCATGGTCTTCCTGCTCCGCGGGGCCAAGGAGAGCGCCCGGATCAACACGATCATGGTCGGCATCAAGATCGTGACGCTTGTGCTCTTCTGCGTCATCGGCTTCATGGGCATCAAGGCCGGCAACTACACCCCGCTGGCCCCGCTCGGCGTCACCGCCATCAGCACCGCCGCCTCCATGCTGTTCTTCTCCTACATCGGCTTCGACGCCGCCTCCACCGCCGGTGAGGAAGCCAAGAACCCGAAGAAGGACCTGCCGCGCGCGATCATGCTCTCGCTCGCCATCGTCACCGCGATCTACTGCCTCGTCGCCCTGGTCGCCGTCGGCGCCATGCCGTGGCAGGAGTTCGAGGGCAGCGAGGCCGCGCTGGCCCAGATCATGGAGAACGTCACCGGGCACTCCTTCTGGAGCGTCATCCTCGCCGCGGGCGCCGTCGTCGCCATCGCCAGCGTCGTCTTCGCCGTCCTCTACGGCCAGACCCGCATCCTCTTCGCGATGTCCCGCGACGGCCTGATGCCCAAGGCCTTCGCCAAGGTCGACCCGAAGTCCGGCACGCCCCGCGTCAACACGATCATCGTCTGCCTCTTCTGCGGACTGCTCGCCGCCTTCATCCCGCTGGGCGAGCTGGCGAACGCCACCAGCATCGGCACGCTCTTCGCCTTCGGCCTGGTCAACGTCGCCGTCATCATCCTGCGCCAGACCCGCCCGGAGATGAACCGCACCTTCAAGGTCGCGCTCTTCCCGGTCACCCCGATCGTGGGCTTCCTGCTCTGCGCCTACCTGATGACGGAGCTGCCGGGAACCACCTGGCTGGTCTTCGGTGGCTGGATGGCCGTCGGGCTCGTGATCTACTTCTTCTACGGCATGCGCCGCTCCAGCCTGGCCACTGTGGCCGCCCTGGCCGCCACGGCCGCGGAGACCGCCGAATAGAAGTGATTCACCCCCCGTGCGACTGAACGATCTCGACGAACGCATCGTGCACGCCCTCGCCGAGGACGCCCGCCGCTCCTACGCGGACATCGGCTCCGAGGTCGGGCTCTCCGCGCCCGCCGTCAAGCGGCGCGTGGACCGGCTGCGCGCCGAAGGCGCCATCACCGGCTTCACCGTCCGCGTGGACCCGGCCGCGATGGGCTGGGAGACCGAGGGCTTCATCGAGATCTACTGTCGGCACAACACCTCGCCGGACGACATCCGGCGAGGACTGGAGAGATACCCCGAGGTGGTGTCCGCGTCGACCGTCACCGGCGACGCGGACGCCCTCGTCCAGGTCTTCGCCTCCGACATGCGCCACTTCGAGCGGGTCCTGGAACGCATCGCCGGCGAGCCCTTCGTGGAACGCACCAAGTCGGTACTCGTCCTCTCCCCCCTCCTGCGCCGCTTCACCTCCGGAGCGCCCGCTTAAGGGCGTGTCCGCGAAGCGGCGCCGGCCACCGGGGACCACGGGACCGCCCTGGGGCCCTTCCGGGCCTCCACGGCTACGACCGCGGGGTGCGGACACCCAGGAACAGGGGGCTGCGGCGCAGGGTGAAGCCCATCGACCCGTAGAGCCGCACGGCCCCCGTGTTGGCCGCCGCCGCGTGCAGGAACGGGTGGTCCCCGCGCTCGCGGACCTCCGCCGCGACCGCGCGTATCAGCCGGCCCGCCAGGCCCCGGCCCCGGTGGTCCGGGTGGGTGCACACCGCGCTGATCTCCGACCAGCCCGCCGGCCGCATCCGCTCACCGGCCATCGCGACCAGCCGGCCCTCGTGGCGGATCCCGAGGTACGTGCCCAGCTCCACCGTCCGGTCCAGGAACGGGCCGGGCCGGGTCAGCCCCACCAGCTCCAGCATCTCCGGCACGTCGCCGGGTCCCAGCGGCACAGCTTCCGGCGCGGCCCCGGCCCGTACCGCCCGGCCGTCCAGCTGCACTCCCGGAACCGTCACCAGCGTCTCCCACCCCGGCGGCGGGGTCAGCAGCCCGGTCACCCAGACCTCCTCCCCGGGACCGGCCAGCGCGGCCAGATCCGCCCACGCCCGCGGGTCCTTCGGATCGGCGAGCGCCGAGAACGGGGACGCGTCCAGCACGTAGCGGGCCGCCAGACCCGCGGGCGCGAACTCGGCGAAGTCACGGTGCGGCCCGGTCAGCGCGGCCCAGACCGGATTGTCGAGTACTTCGCTGCCGCACAGCGTGCCGCTCTCGGGGGACATGGGTGCGGGACTCCTTCCGTAAGGCGACGGCGTCCGGGTAGTGACCGCCTTCTTGACGGCCCCCGGCACCACCACGAAACTGCGGGGACGGCCATGACGGACCATGCCCGCCACCGGAAGCCTAACCAGCCCCGGACGGCGGCGGCCGAGGACGAGGACGGGGGTGGGCGGCGGTGGACACGGCCCGGACGGCGGACACGGATACGGGCACGGGCACGCGGGCCGCCCGAACCCTGCGGCGCTGGTGGCTCACCCGGCGCCTGCACATCGACCTCCTGCGGGTGTGCAGCGCGTTCGGCCCGCGCGGCTGAGCCCTCTCAGAGACGACGAGTGACCCGGACCGGGCGAGTACCGCGCCGCCCGGGGCCCAGCCGTGTTGTCCTCCACCCCAGGAGAGTCATGTCGCACACCGTCCTGCCCCGCACTGCGCTGCCCCGCACCCCGCTGCTGCCCCGCACCGGCCCGGCGCCCGCCCCGCGCGGCCGCATCGGATCGGGCTTCTCCCCCGTACCGCACCGCTACCACCTGTACCTCCGCGTCGGCTGTCCCCACTCCCTGCGGGTCACCGACACCCTCGCCGAGCTGGGCCTGGCCCACTCGATCACCACCACCCTCCTCGGTGCGAACCCCCGTGCGGCCGGGTACACCGCACTGCGCCTCGCCTACGAGGCCACCGGACACCACTTCGACGGCGCCCTGACCGTCCCGGCCCTCGTCGACAGCTGGAGTGGCCGCGTCGTCTCCGGCCACACGCCCGACATCCTCGACGACCTGCGCTTCCTGGCCACCCACCCGGCCTTCCGCGCGGACGCGTAGCAGGCGGCCGCGCAGGGGCCGCACCGTGTCCACGAGGGGGCCCCGGGGCGCCCGCGCAACGAATCGCCGCGTCGGTGGTGGAACACGCAACGAATCGATGCGCGGAGCGCAACGCTCACGGCTTGTCCGGGCCGAACGCGCGAACGTACCGTTTTATGACCCCCTCCCCGCCTGTCACAGAGGTAGCCCATGCCCCCGCTGCGCACCGCCCTCCTCCAGAGCTCCGGCGTTCTCGGCGACACCGCCGAGAACCTCAAGGCGCTCGACGAGGCAGCGGCGCGGGCCGTACGGCGCGGGGCCGGGCTCCTCGTGACCTCGGAGATGTTCCTGACCGGCTACGCGCTGGACCTCCAGGACATCCCCGGCCTCGCCGAACCGGCCGACGGTCCCTCCGCCCGGGCCATCGGCGAGATCGCCCGCCGCCACGGGATCGCCGTGCTCTACGGCTACCCGGAGGGCGCGGACGGCGTCGTCTACAACGCCGCCCAGCTCATCGGCCCCGACGGCGAGGCGCTGGCGAACTACCGCAAGACCCACCTCTTCGGCTGCTTCGAACAGGACGCCTTCACCCCCGGCGACACCTCCGTCGTCCAGGCGGACCTGAACGGCCTCCGCATCGGCCTCATGATCTGCTACGACGTGGAATTCCCCGAGAACGTGCGGGCGCACGCGCTCGCCGGCACCGACCTCCTCCTGGTGCCGACCGCGCAGATGCACCCGTTCCAGTTCGTCGCCGAACAGCTGGTCCCCGTAAGGGCCTTCGAGAACCAGATGTACATCGCGTACGTCAACCGCACCGGCCCGGAAGGCGAGTTCGAGTTCGTCGGACTCAGCTGCCTGGCGAGCCCCGACGGGGTCACCCGGACCCGGGCCGGACGCGGCGAGGAGCTGGTGTTCGGCGAGGCCGACCCCGAGCTGCTGTCCGCCTCGCGCGAGAACAACCCGTACCTGCGCGACCGCCGACCCGGGCTCTACGCCTCCCTCGTCTAAGCCCTCTGCCTCCCCCCAGCCCTGCCGCAAGGAGCCGTACCCCCCATGACGTCCACGGTGCCCACCACCGCCGTCCCGCACAGCGACGGACAGCCGCCGATCACCATGTTCGGTCCGGACTTCCCGTACGCGTACGACGACTTCCTCGCCCACCCGGCGGGCCTCGGCCAGATACCGGCGACCGAGCTCGGCACCGAGGTCGCCGTCATCGGCGGCGGGCTGTCCGGCATCATCTCGGCCTACGAGCTCATGAAGATGGGCCTCAAGCCCGTCGTCTACGAGGCCGACCAGATCGGTGGCCGCCTGCGCACCGTGGGCTTCGAGGGCGCCGGTACCGAGGAGCTGACCGCGGAGATGGGCGCCATGCGCTTCCCGCCGTCCTCCACGGCCCTGCAGCACTACATCGACCTCGTCGGCCTGGTCACGGAGCCCTTCCCGAACCCGCTGGCCGAGGCCACCCCCTCCACGGTCGTCGACCTCAAGGGCGAGACCCACTACGCCGAGACCATCGCCGACCTCCCCCAGGTCTACCGCGACGTGTCCGCCGCGTGGAACGCCTGCCTCGACGAGGGCGCCGACTTCTCCGACATGAACACCGCGATGCGCGAGCGGGACGTCCCGCGCATCCGCGAGATCTGGGCCAAGCTCGTCGAGAAGCTCGACGACGAGACCTTCTACGGCTTCCTCTGCAAGTCCGAGGCCTTCAAGTCCTTCCGCAAGCGCGAGATCTTCGGCCAGGTCGGCTTCGGCACGGGCGGCTGGGACACCGACTTCCCGAACTCCATCCTGGAGATCCTGCGCGTCGTCTACACCGAGGCCGACGACCACCACCGCGGCATCGTGGGCGGCTCGCAGCAGCTGCCGCTGCGCCTGTGGGAGCGCGAGCCCGAGAAGATCGTGCACTGGGCGCAGGGCACCTCGCTGTCCTCCCTGCACGACGGCACCCCGCGTCCGGCGGTCACCCGCCTGCACCGCACGGCCGGCAACCGCATCACGGTCACCGACTCCTCCGGCGACATCCGCACGTACCGCGCCGCGATCTTCACGGCCCAGTCCTGGATGCTGCTGTCGCAGATCGAGTGCGACGACACGCTGTTCCCGATCGACCACTGGACGGCGATCGAGCGCACCCACTACATGGAGTCGTCCAAGCTGTTCGTCCCCGTGGACCGGCCGTTCTGGCTGGACAAGGACGAGGACACCGGCCGCGACGTCATGTCGATGACCCTCACCGACCGCATGACCCGTGGCACGTACCTGCTGGACAACGGCCCGGACAAGCCCGCCGTCATCTGCCTCTCGTACACCTGGTGCGACGACAGCCTCAAGTGGCTGCCGCTGTCCGCGAACGAGCGGATGGAGGTCATGCTGAAGTCCCTCGGCGAGATCTACCCGAAGGTCGACATCCGCCGCCACATCATCGGCAACCCGGTCACCGTGTCCTGGGAGAACGAGCCCTACTTCATGGGCGCGTTCAAGGCCAACCTCCCGGGCCACTACCGCTACCAGCGCCGCCTGTTCACCCACTTCATGCAGGACCGCCTCCCCGAGGACAAGCGCGGCATCTTCCTCGCGGGGGACGACATCTCCTGGACGGCCGGCTGGGCCGAGGGCGCGGTCCAGACCGCCCTCAACGCCGTCTGGGGCGTCATGCACCACCTGGGCGGCTCCACGGACGCCACCAACC
>NZ_JBSGZP010000049.1:0-18757 GCF_053611065.1 Streptomyces sp. NPDC054840 | reverse complement strand
GTTTCCTGTCTTGGGGGCTGTCTCAGATGGCCCGCTCGAAGGCGAGGTTCGCGTTCGGGCGGCCGGCCGCGTGGGACAGCAGCGCCTCGCGCTCGGCCTGGTCCACCCCATCGGTGCTTGGTGGCTACCCACTCGCCGATGTACCGGCAGTGCACGGCCGGGGCCGGCATCAGGTCGGCTGGTCCTGATCGGACTTCTGACGATTCGAGCGGGCGGTGACGCCGACGAGGGTGACATCCGAGCCGAGGTCGTCGGCGTACCGGCGGCGGCACTCCGTCGTCCAGCCGTAACCGCCGCTGACGTGGACCTCGGCGAGCGGCACGATGTGGTCGATGTCGACGCCGGACGGGCCCTGGACGAGGACGTCGTAGTGGGAGTGCCACGCCCCGCCGGTGGAGCGCACACACGCGCCGCAGGTCCGTCCGAGTGCGAGGCACGGGCGTCGAAGTGGCCAGCCGCGGACGGGCCGGACCTCGGGGCCGACGCGGCCGCGGTGGAGGCACACCGCCTGCGCCGACGGCGGGCCGACCGTCAGCCGCGGCCGCAGAGGCCGTACGGATCGCGTGGCGTCGTACTGCTGCTCCCAACCGGCGGGGCGCGCTCGGGCCCTCGGGGACGACAGCGCCTCGACGCGGCTGGTGGGGGGTACGACGGAGTCCCCCGGCGGATCGGCCTGCCGGAACCGTCGGCACATTCTCCGCCAGCACCTGGTGGCCAGGGGCCGTCGGTACTACCAGTAGATGACGGCATACCCGGGTGCCACCACCTTGGCCGTTTGCCCCGAAGTCAAAGCTGGCGGAGCCGCCGTTGCCGCCGATTCCGCAGCCTGCAGGCCGGGCGACGATGCCGTCGGCGACACCCCCGCCGCCTCCGTCGGCACCGCCAACGCCACCAGCGTTGCCGTCGGTGCCGTCGCACCGGGGGCGCCAGTCCGGTTCACGCCGCCCGTGGAGGACGAACCCGTACCGCTGAGGCCGCCGCCACCTCAAGCGGCAGGGGCGGTGACGCCGGCGGCACGGCCGCCACCACCACCCCCGCCGGACGCGGTGAGCAACACAATGGCGTTCGGCGCCGTCAGGGTCGTCGCGGTGCCGGGAACTCCGGCATGACCGTTTCCTGTGGTAGCGGCACCGCTCCCGCCGCTCTTTCCAATCGTCCACCAGGGGCGTGGGTGCGGCCGTCAGCGGTGGCCCAGCACGTTGACCACCCGTCCGCTGGGGTCGCGGACGAAGAACCGGCGCACGCCCCACGCCTCGTCCTGCAAGGGGTGAATGATCTCCGCGCCGCTCGCTTGCATGACGGCATAAGCCACATCCACGTCGTCCACTTCGATGCTCATGTCGGGGGTGACAGGCGCGGTCTTGTCGCTGGCCATGATGCTGATCTGCGCTGCTGGGCTGGACGGGGAGGCGAGCGTCATGATCCAGCCGTGGTTCATGACCTCCTCGAAGCCCAGCAGGCCATAGAACTCGCGGCTCTCCTGCGCGGCTTCCGACTGAATGTTGGGCACGACACGACGAACGGCCATCGACGACTCCAAGTGAGAGCAAACGTGTCTCTATGTCTCCCCAGAAGTACTACGGCACGTCCGCCGCCGCACACACTTCCGATACAGACCCTAAAGGGTGTTGCAGAAGGCTCAGGTCTGGGCGTTTTGCCTGTATGGGTGGGGTGTTGCGGGCTGAGTCGATGTGGGTGGAGATCTTCACGGGCTTGCGGATCGATCGGTTCGAGCGGCTGGTGAAGGTGGTGCGGGAGCGGGGCGGGAACGGGCCCGGGGGTGGCCGCCCGTGGTCCCTGCCGCTGGCTGACCGGGTGCTGCTGGTGGCCGTGTACTACCGCACGAACCTCACGATGCGGCAACTCGCCCCGCTCTTCGAGACTCCCTGGCCACCGTCTGCCGGGTGATCCAGCGTCTGCGGCCGCTGCTGGCGTTGGAGCCGGCCCCGCGGCCGGTCGCCGACGTGGACCGGTTGTGGATCGTGGACGGAACCTTGATCCCGGTCCGGGACCGCACGGTCGGTGCCTCGTCGAGGAACTACCGGTCCTCGGCGAATGTGCAGGTCATCATCGACGCGGACAGCCGCCTGGTCGTCGCGAGCGCCCGCCAGGCGCCGGGTAACAAGGCCGATGCCCACGTCTGGCGTGAGTCGGACCTGCCGGCCGCGGCGGCCGGGACGACAGTGATCGCCGACGGCGCCTACCTGGGCACCGGGTTGATCGTCCCGCACCGCAGAAGGGCCGGCCGCCCCCTCCTGCGCGGCCAGGAGGAGGACAACGCGGAACACCGCAGGGTCCGCGCCCGCGTCGAGCACACCTTCGCCCGCATGAAGAACTGGAAATTCCTCCGCGACTGCCGCCAGAAAGGAGACGGCCTCCACCACGCCTTTCAGGCCGTCGCCACCATGCACAAACTCGCCATGACACGGTGAAACAGCAGGTCAGACACCACTTAGCCCTGCCCTACACCGACCTTCTGCAACACCCTTTAACTTGATCTCTAACCTCTGGGTCGTTGGCCTGCCAATCGCGCTCGGCACAGAGGCCGCGATGGCCGGCTACAAGGTCAAGTACGGCGGAGCTGGTCAACGAGCTCGTCGAGGCCGCCGACGAGAAGCAGCTGACCAAGACCATCGCCCGCTACGGCCGAGTCGACCTCCTCTGCATCGACGAGCTCGGCTACATGAGAGTTCACCGACATCGACTACATCGACGTGTCTTCTTCGGTCACGTCCAGGCCGAGCAGGGACCCCTCCAGGGAACACACGGCGGGGGATGGTCCCGCTGCCCCACCGCCGCCCGCAAGACCGCCCCGCAAGGGCCAGGCGCGCAGCGGGAGGCTTCGTCGGAGGCCGACCTGTTGAGCATTAAAGTGGTCCACCGGGGCGATCTACCGGTTCTGGCGTCACGGCATGACAGCTGCGTCATCCGCGTGCAGCGGTAGTGAGCCTCGCATCAGACCTGTGCGCCTGGCGCGCGAATGATCGGGCCGGACTGGGGTGGGCCCCCGTCAACTGTCGTCGACCGGATTGATCACGTCCCCTCCCGACCGACGCCCACACATCGGCTTTGCCGGCGCTGCGGGAAGGGCTCCCGGCGGTCAGTCGAATTCGGGGTCCCCCGTCACGTCCCCGCGGGTGCGGATCCGGTAGCGGATCTCGACCCCTTCGGGTCCCTGAGCCCGGATCGCTCCCCACGGGAGAGTCTGGGCAGTCTTGAGCGCGGTGAAGTTCGGGTCCTCGACCACCTGGATGGACACCCCGTTCACCTTTCGGGTGAGGGTGAGGATGTCGCGCGGTTCACGGATCTCAACCGAGGACCTGTGGCCGACCGCCACGTGCAGTACCACCAAGCCGTTGCGCCCGATGACCTCGCTCCTGTCCCGAACGGCCACCACACCACCTCATCCGATAGGGGTGCACCCCGCCATTGGCGTGGCGCGTACTCCACTGCGCCGGCGATCCTAGCGCCCGCGCACGGACGCAGCGGGGAGGCAGCACCGGGGTAACGCGCCGCTCACCCGTCAGAAGACCTGCCTCACACACCGCCGCGCCCGCGTGCGCATCTCCGAAACCCACCAGCACACCGTCCTCCCCGGCGTCCCTGCCCGCAGGTCGGCCGGATCCCGTGTGCGACCTCGCCCCGTCCGCGCACGCGCCGGGCGGCAGGCCACGGCCCGCCCTGCGCACCACCCGACCGGTACGCACCTTCGTCGTCGGTAGCGCGCCGGTCAGGCCGGGCTGCTTCCCGCAGCACCGCGCCCGCTCCATATACGTGTGGGTTGACGGCAGACGGGATGGGAGTTGGAGTGAGTGTTGGGCTATCCGGTGGACCGTTGGCACCAGACCGCGTCCCGCGCTGGAGCTGGTGGAAGTGTCATCGATGCGATGTTCCTTCTACGGGAGTTACACCGAACGATTCGTTTTCCTGTCCCTTCGGGCACATCTGGGCTGCCCGCTGGGTTCGGGAAGGGGGCAGCCCGGGTGTGCGCTTCGGTGGCGGTCAGGTGAGCGTGATCTCGCCCAGCGGTGTGAAGGGGGTCCAGCAGGGCGTGTCCAGGCGGAGGGTCCCGGTTCCGCCTGTGCCGCCGTCGCAGTAGGTGGAACCATCGGTGGAGTTGAGGAAGGCTCCGTTCGGGTCGACGTCGGTTCCGGCGTAGGGCGCGCCGGGGAAGGTACGCGCTCCGACGTTGAGGGAGTCGTACCCGCATCCGGGGTTGCTGGAGAAGCAGGGCGCGCTTTCACCGATCGGGTTGCTGCCGTAGCGCGTGGTGTTGAACGCGACCGTCCAGATGACCTGGCTGGGAAGGCTCGTGCCGGCGGGGAAGTTGAACGTGAGGAGTTGCGACAGGGAGTTGACGCACGTCTGATTGTTGGGGTTGTACCACCTGCCCGCGTCGGCCCCGGTGCAGTTCACCGGGTCCTTCGAGGGGCGGTAGTTGATCGGGAAGTTCTGGGTCACTGTGGCGAGCAGGGCGCCCGGAGCCGGAACTGGGCCGGAGTTGTCCACTGCGTAGATGTTTGCAGTGAGGGGGTGCGTGAAGGTTGCGCCCGGGGTCGTCACGCAGTCGCTGGAGTACCAGTGCCCGCTGTCGCTGCATCCGAAGCTCTGGAACAGCACCCGCAACGACTGGAGGTCGCCGGTCGTCGAGCTGAGCCCCACCTCGTCCCCGAACTCACTGGTTGCGCTGGCTTCGAAGCCCAGGCTGGGGACCTCCGGGCACTTGAGGATGCCTACGGGCAGTGCGGTGTAGACGATGCCGGGAGCGTTAGAGCCGGTGGCGCATGGCTGAGCCGGCTTGACGAAGCAGTTCGCGCCCTTGTCACTGTAGTGGCCGTCCCTGGCGCCCTTCTTATCGCCGTAGAGGGCCTTGCACTGATCCTGGTCGTTGATGCGCAGCAGGATGGCCTGTACGGTCGGTGCCCCGCCGCCCCAGGTCGCGGTGCCCACCTGCGTGCTGTTCCCGTCGAGCGGGATGTTGCTCGGGTTGCCCTGCGGCCGCCGGAAGGAGAAGGCCTCCTTGCCCTGGGCGCCCGTCCAGGCGGCCCCGTTCGCACCCACCGCCAGCGGGGTGATGGTGTCGGGCTGGATCCCCTGGCCCGGGTAGACGCAGTAGTTGGTCAGGCCCGGGACTGCGTTGACCGGGTTTTCGTCCACGAACGAGTCGAACGTGTACGTGGCGGTGTTGCCATTGACCGTGAATGACGCCCCGACGTTGTCGGCGGTCAGGTAATCGTCCAGCTTGGCGCTGGACGGACAGTGGGCGGGTTCGGCGGGCGCCGCTGAGGCCGTTCCCGGCCCGCCGAGGGCGAACATGGCCGCCACCGTCGTCGAGAGGCTCACGGTCAGCGTGACCACCTGGCGAAGGGCTGGAAGGCGGAGGTTCTGCCGCAAGTGGATCTTGGCGTGCATCTTCATGTACTCGACCTGTCTTCTGCGGTTCGTAGCGCACCTGCGCGGATCCCCTCGCGGCTCCCCGTTCTCGTGGCAGTCACAGGGCACCGATCCCGTCTCCCGTAAGGTTCCGGCGGTGACCGGGCCCTCGTCAGATCGATGCTCGTCGGCGATCGACCCCGCTTCGGGACAGCTCGGAGCATATGCCTGATTAACACCGTTCCAGGTGATTGGCGCGTGATATAGGAGGGGTCGGCGGCACCGTGGTCCCCACGCCGCCAAGTACGGGACGCGTTCCCCGGCGACCCTTGTCGGCGACCACTGAACTCTGGCGCTCTGACGGCGTATCAAAAGTGACCCACTTGGTGATCTCGACCTGACTCTGGCCTTGGTGATCGGCCAGACTCGCGGCTGGCCTGGCTTCGAGGAGCCGTCGCGGCGGCCGCAACGCTCCTGCCAATCGCCGGAGGCTGGCAAGGCAGCAGCCCCAAGAGCTCAGTTGCCCACGGCATCGTTCGGCCCTTCGGGGGCGACAGCCCACCGAAGGTTCTCCGAGTGGAGCAAGGCCCGGGTGTGGGCCAAGCTCCACCGCCTGGTCCTCGACGAACTCGGCGCCCGCGGCGAGCTCGACTGGTCCCCCTGCGCGATCGACTCGGTGAACATGAGGGCCTTGAAAAGGGGGATCTGACCGGTCCGAATCCTGTCGATCGCGTCAAGTTCGGCTCGAAGATCCACTTGATCGCCGAGCGGGCCGGTCTGCCCCTGTCCGTCGCAATCTCGGGCGCCAACCTGCACGACAGCCAGGCTCTCGAGCCCCTCGTCCGCGGCATACCGCCCATCCGTTCCCGCCGCGGACGGCGACGACGCAAGCCCGGCAAGCTCCACGCGGACAAGGGCTACGACTACGCCCACCTGCGACGATGGTTACGCGGACGCGGCATCGAACACCGCATCGCCCGCAGAGGCATCGAGTCCTCACAACGGCTCGGCCGCCACAGATGGTATCGAAAATGATCAACTTCGCCTCCGTGCCGAGATACGCAACGGTCTCGATGGCTCTACGACGCCTACTCCAGCCCGAGGCCGGCCAGCGCCTAGAGCCTGTCGGCGGTGAACTTGGCGCGGCGGGTCCTGGTGTTCCAAGCAGCCCATTCTGCCGTGTGGTGTGCCGCCGGAAGAGTGGAGCTGGGACGCCCCGCCGCCTAGTCAGCGGACGTGCGCTCGGGTCGGGCCGAGGCTGTGATCACCCTGCGCGCGAGGAGCTGCGTGGGAGCTCTGGTCGACGAGGAGTGTGGAATCGGATGAACCGGTCTGACGGTGTGTGGCGGCGTGTCCTGCCGCCTGTTCGAACCAATCGGCGCGCGCGTGGCCGGGGTGCCGGGGTCGAGCGAGTCCTGCCGGCGGTTGCGGTCGCGCTCGCTGTCGCCCTGGTCCCCGGCGGTGCGGCCTGGGGCGATGCGCCGCCCCCGGAATTCGCTCCGAAGGCCGACTACCCGACCGGGACGCTCCCCTACTCGGTGGCGATGGGCGACTTCAACGGTGACGGCAAGCCCGACCTCGCCATCGCCAACTACGGCGACAACAGCGTGTCGGTGCTTTTGGGCGTCGGGGACGGCACGTTCGGGCCCAAGACCGACTTCCCGACCGATGTCGCCCCCCAGTCGGTGGCGGTGGGCGACTTCAATGCCGACGGCAAGCTCGACCTCGTCACGGCCAACTCCTTCGGCCATAACGTGTCGGTGCTTTTGGGCGTGGGGGACGGCACGTTCGGTGCCAAGACCGACTTCTCGACCGGGGCTACTCCCCGGTCGGTGGCGGTGGGGGACTTCAACGCCGACGGCAAGCCCGACCTCGCCACCGCCAACCAGGACGGCTCCTCGGTGTCGGTGCTTCTGGGCGTGGGGGACGGAACGTTCGGCCCCAAGACCGACTATCCAGTCGGCTCCGACCCCCTCCAAATGGCGGTGGGCGACCTCAACGAGGACGGCAACCTTGACCTCGCTGTCGTCAACGGCAGTGACCACGACCTGTCGGTGCTGGCGGGCAATGGGGACGGTACGTTCGGCACCAAGACCGACTTCCCGACCGGAACCAATCCCGGCTACGTGGCAGTGGGCGACCTCGACGAGGACGGCAAGCCCGACCTCGCCGTCGCCAACAACAGCGACAACACCGTGTCGGTGTTCCTGAATCAGACCGAGTTGCGGACCCTGACCGTGACGAAGTCTGCTGTGGAGGCGGACTTCCGGAAGGCTGGTGACATCCTCGACTACACGTACACGGTCACCAATACCGGAACAGTTGCCCTCACCGATGTGAAGGTGGAGGACCCGGGCACTGCCGGGGTCGGTTGCGGCACGAACCAGCTCGCGGTCGGCGAGTCCACCACCTGCAAGGGCACCCATACCGTCACGGAAAGCGACGTGACGGCGAAGGCGGTCACGAACCAGGCCACCGCGACCGGTATGGACGGAGAGCAGAGCGCGACCGCGACGAGCGACCAGGTCATCGTCCACCTGTCGGCCCTGGCCCTCACCCTGACCTCGGCCGATACGGAGTTCACCGCGCCGGGCCAGACCATCGACTACAGCTACACCGTCACCAACACCGGCAGCACGCCCCTGAGCAAGGTCACCGTGACCGATGACAACCCCGCCACCACCGTGACCTGCCCCGCAGACACCCTCGATCCGGGCGCCAGCCTCAACTGCAGCGCGTCGCTCACCACCACGGTCGCCGACCAGCAGGCCAACGACATCACCACCATCGCCGGCACCACCGCCACCGCACCCGGCGGGCAGATCAACGCCACCAGCACCCCCCTCACCACCCCCTACACCGGCCCCAACCTCACCTGGCAACCCGTCACCCCCTGAGCAACCCCAAGCCCTCACAGCCGACAGGGCCACGCTATCGGCGGTCGGCACTCCACGTTCCTATGGAAGGTTCTGGTATGAAATGCGCATCACTTCGAAGTTCGCGTGTCAAAGCTGCCACCGTGCTGTCGGTGGTCGGCCTTGCGGCAGTTCTCAACGCGGCTCCGGCTGAGGCCGCGGTCCCCGACGCGAACCAGCCGAGCGTCGGTCACCACCACGAGGTACCGGTACCGGGCCCGAGCGGCACCACGAGCCGGTCGAAAGCCCCGAGGGCGCCGCACACGGCCCACGACCCCGGTGACGACCACGACGACCCGGACCACGACCACGACGGTCCCGACGACGACCACGACGGTCCGGACCACGACCACTGGATTCCAGGTCCGACGGGACCGCAGGGACCGGCAGGCCCGCCCGGACCGCCCGGACCGCCGGGACCCAGTGGCGTGTCGCAGAGCACCCTCGTCACGGCGGAGGGCACGGGCAGTGCTACCGCTACGTGTCCCTCGGGCATGTTCGTCGTCGGCGGCGGCTTCGCGGACGTGCCGGCCTCGCAGGTCACCTTCAACAGCCCCGTCGGTTCACCCGCAACCGGCTGGGAGGTCCACACACTCACGGACTCGCCGGTCACCGTGTACGTGGTGTGCGCGCCCTGACGGAGTGCGGCCGATGAGACCGGATAGGGAACCCCCTCGGTCAGCGTGACCGAGGGGAAGGCCTTCAGCGAGGGGTCAGCGCTTCTCCGGCGAAGACGACGTCTGGCCGCCGGGAGCAGGACGAGGTCGCCCGCGGTCCCAATCCGACGAAGCGAGAGGTGCGGTGCCGGGCATAGCGGGTCCGGCGAGATCCTGGGACGGGACGTTTTAGAAGTCATCTCATTTGGATGACTGGGTAAGCTGTCGGTTGTGGCGGGGATCGTTGAGCAGCTGGTGCCGGATGAGTTGTGGATGCTGTTCCAGCGGGTGGTGCCGGAGGCGCCGTCGCGGCCGCAGGGTGGTGGCCGGCGTCGGCACGGCGACCGGGAGGTGCTCGCCGCGATCGTCTTCGTGGCCACGTCGGGCTGTACCTGGCAGCAGCTGCCCTCGGCTTCGTTCGGCCGTCGGGGGCGCCAGCCCATCGGCGCTTCTCCGAGTGGACGAAAGCCAGGGTGTGGGCCAAGCTGCACCGCCTGGTCCTCGACGAGCTCGGCGCCCGCCGCGCCCAGCAGAGCTACTGGTACTGCACCCCGGCGGGCCTCGCCGAAGCTGCGGCTTCCGGTGAGCTCGCGCCGACGGTCGGCCGGACCACCGGCAGACGCGCGGCCAGCAAGACCGGCCTGCGGGAGCACGGCCTCGCCCTGGTCGACACCGTCGTCGCCTTCCATCAAGCGCAGGTAGCCGACCATACGGACTGGCAGGTGGAAGTCGCCCACCCCACCCCGGCCGGGAACCTGATCCCCGACGGCGTGGTGCTCCTGGCGAGCGGCTCCAGCGCGTTCGTGGAGATCGACCGCACGATGTCCTACGCCCGCCTGGTCGCCAAGCTGGAGCGCTACGACGCCTACCGCAACGCCCCGGCATTCGGCCGCGGCAACGCCGCCCGTGCCCCGCGCAGCCACTGGCAGGAGACCTACGCCGGCCCGTTCCTGGAGCGGCCGTTCCCGCCGGTGCTGTTCGTTTTCGCCCCGGCCCCACGCCGCGCGGCGCCGGCGACGAGGGAGGCCGTCTTCCACGAGCGGGCCCGCGGGGTGGGGAGTGTGAACTACCGGCTCACCGTGGCGACCACGACCTCGCCCCGGCTGACTCGAGAGGGAGCCGACGGGCGCGTGTGGCGGGTCGTCGGGAACGGCCACGGCGAGGAACGTCGTGCCCTGGCCGCACTCTCGAAGGCACGGTGAGGCCAGGCCCGCGAGCTCGCGGCCGGGTGTTTGCCGTCCGGCCGGACAGGCGGCCCGGCCGGACGCGAGGGCAAGCCGTAGGGGAGCCTGGGCAAGCCACCCCCCCGCTTGCCCACCCCGGCCGGGCCTGTCGGCAGGGGGCGTCGGTCATGGTCGGCCCGGAACTTCCTGGCGAGGCCGTGGCTGACCGATGACGGGTGACCGATGACCGGTCACCGGCTCGGTCGGGAGTTGCACGGGTCGGTCACGGCGCTGATGTGCTGTTTGACCGATCGCGGGAGATGGATCGGTCACGGCAGGTCCGCCGACCGGCCACGGGTTCTGTTGGGCAAGCCCTCGGCACGGAGGGCTTGCCCAGCGTCCGGATCGCGTGGCGGGATGGCTCCTGAGGTCGTGGCGTCACCGTCTGGGACGTTACGGCCCGGAGCCGGCCGACGTCTCCTCGCCGGTCGTACACCGGAGTCATGAGACGAAACAAGCAGAAGAACCCGGCCGGGCTCGGGCAGAGCGATGCGGGCGACATGTGGCTGGCCTGGCGCGCCTTCATGCCGCCCACCGCGACCCGGTCGGCCGCCTCGTGCCGTTCGAGCGACCGGAGGTGCTGCTGTCCCTCACCAAGCCGGACGACGTCCTCTCCACCGCGCGGGTGGAGCTGTCCGGGATGGAGACGATGGGCCACCTCCACGACCTCATCCGCACGGTCACCCACGGCGTCACCATGGAACTGGGCTACGCCGGGCCCGGGGTCGCACTGGAGGTGCTGGTCGGCAAGCGCCACGAACTCGCCTTGCACCCGGCCCACGTCGACGGCCTCGCCCGGCTCCTGCGCCAGGCCGTCGGCACCATCGCGGCCCGCGGCACGCCCGGGGGGGCCGGTGCTTCCACTGCGACGGAACCGGGCTTGCCCGCCCGCTGTGGGAGCCGGCATCCGGGCGAGCCTGAGCGACTGGGCAAGCCCAAGGCGACCCTGGGCAAGCCGGGGCTTGCCCAGGGGGTTCGGTTACGCCATGGCGGCGGCCACGGTCTCGAGGACGGCGCGCTGCTGAGGGTCGACGGGGACGTCGCCCTGGCGCACCGAGCGGAGCGTGCTGCCGTCGGCGCACAGCCTGCATAGCCTGCACAGCCCGATCACCGGCATCGGCCCGGCACCGATGAGGGTGTGCGAGGAGGAGCTGTCGTAGACGGGCCGGTAGCAGCCGGGGCACGGCAGGCAGTCGTCGACTCCGTCCGCCGGCGGCGCGTCCGGACCAAGCTGCGGCACGATCCGCAGGAGGTTCTCCCCGGCCTCGGCCCACAGCCCCATCGGCCGCTCCGCGGAACGCTCGAAGACCACGTCACCGTCCGGGCCTTCGCAGGTGCGGACCCAGGCCAGCGTGCCGACGTCGGGGTGGCTCGGGAGGAACGCCAGCACGGTCCTGGCACCGGGCTCGTCGGTGACGCTGTAGACGTGCCCGCGCCCGGCCTTCAGGGCTGCGCCCATCTCGTTCAGGCCCTGGCCCTCGTCGTCGTTGCGCAGGCGCAGCTGCCACGAGGCCGGGGCACCGTCGATCTCGGCGGGGGAGGAGGTGATCAGGATGCTGTTGCCGGACTGGCGGACGTCCAGGTGCTGTATCCCCCGGACGGAGTGGAACGCGGTGTCGAACCACTCCGTCGGCCGCCCACCCTCACCGCGCGGGGCACGCGGCTTGTGCAGCTTGTGTCGTCCCATGC
The DNA here is from genome assembly GCF_053611065.1 of Streptomyces sp. NPDC054840. Classification (NCBI taxonomy): domain Bacteria; kingdom Bacillati; phylum Actinomycetota; class Actinomycetes; order Kitasatosporales; family Streptomycetaceae; genus Streptomyces; species Streptomyces sp. NPDC054840. The sequence continues at coordinate 6,901 of NZ_JBSGZP010000049.1, read as the reverse complement.
TGTACCTCGCAGACGTGACCCGTGCACGGGCCGATCGGTCCGCTGAACCCACAACCGGCTGCCCGGCGGCGCAGGCACGCCACAGGTACTGCCTTCACCCGTCCAGCGGACCTGGGCAAGCCTCCCCGGCCGGGACGGCCGGTGGGCGCCACCTCGACCCGCTGAAGGGTTGCACCGGAAGGGGGCTGGACAGTTGTCTGCAGGGTGGCACTAGACGGGGGACCGCAGGTGTGACCGGAGGTGGGAACCCCCGAAACTGGTGATCTTCCATTCGTACAGGTCAGAGGCCATGGGCAAGCCTCCTTCGGAAAACGACACCTCTTACCTCGCGATAGCCGAGGGGAGAGGTCATCCGTATCCCGGTGGCCGGCGGCCGCGCCGAGGGGTACATGCTCGAGTTCGCAGGCATCCCCGTGCTCGTGGTCTGCGGCTTCAGCTCCCAGTCCTACGCCGACGTCGTCCGCGACCGCGTCACCCACGAGCAGCGTGAAGCCGTTCTTGTGGTCGGCGACTTCGACCGCTCGGGAGAGGACATCGAGCGGGACTGGGTGGAGCGGACGGGCTGCTGGAGCTCGGTGACCCGGGTGCTGCTCACCTACGAGCAGGTACGCGCATACGGTTCTTCTCGTTCGCCGCGGCGAGGCTCACCTCCAGGCCCGCGATCTCACCGAGCCAGCCCTGTTGGTTGGTGTCGCGAGCCAGTGAATCTGCGTAGTCCTCAGGTTTCTGACCTGGTGTTGTGCAGGTTGGTTGAGCGGGTTTGTGGCTGGGTGGCTCACTGAATCTGCGCAGTATCGGGATGCGTCTACAGGTCTGAACTCTGGGTTCTCGGGGTCTGGGTGTGCAGGTTGTTGGGTACTGCGCAGTTTCACTGGTTGTTGGCAACCGGCACGTGCCCTCTGGCCGGACCAGGCTGCGGTGCGCCTCGGTGTGCGCCGAAGCGACTTCGATCAGGTGGTGCGTCTGGGTTGGCTGTCCCCGGTCGGCTCGGTGGACGTCGACTCAAGCGGCCTGGCGGGGTGGCCACGGTCCCCCTCTGCTCCGCCGGCACCGTGGGCCTGATCAAGTTCCAGCTCCTCGTCCTCGGCCGCTACGGCACCCGGGGCGCTGCCCGGCGCGGTGCGGGGATGCGAGAGGAGGGACCTGGGGGAGCGGCGGTGTCAGCGCTAGGGGTCAACCTCTCGCCCGCGCAGTCACACAGGATGCCGAACGCTGTGCTTCTGATGCGGGGCGATGGCCGGCCGCGGTTATGGTCGGGCGCAGTCCGCGCCGATAGGGCGTGCGCGGGCGAGGCCCGGTGACCAGAGCGCTCTGGCGGCAGTAGCACCGGGCCGCCCAACCACCCAGTGAGCAGTCCTGGCGGGTGGCCCTTGCGGCTCCGCCCCGCATGCCCCCCGGCCGGCCCACTCCCCTCGGCTGGTCGGGGCCCTTCATGGCTCGGCGCGACTCGTCCAGCTGCACGCGCCACCTCCCGACCCGCACCCGCACCCGTACCCGCCGCCCTGTCGCGCCGGAGGCCCGTGCCACGGGCCGGTCCGGCTTTTCCGCCATGATGACCGCCTCCGCCGCCCCACACCTCGGGCAGCACACCGCCGGGCGGGGGCATGCGGCGCGGCCCTGCGGAGGCGCCCGGAGGCCGCTAGGCCGTTTCCTTCGGATCATCGGATCGTTGGTTGATGTGTGTCGTTGACTGACGCCCAGTGGGCCCGCATCGAGCCGTTGCTGCCGGACCGGACACCTCGGCGGGGCGGGCGGTGGCGGGATCACCGGCAGGTGATCGACGCCATCGCGTTCAAGTACCGCACCGGGACGCCGTGGATGGACCTGCCCGAGCACTTCGGGTCGTGGAAGGGCGCCCACAACCGACTACGGATGTGGGCCGCCGACGGGACCTGGGAGAAGGTGTTCACCGCCCTGCTCTCGCAGGCCGACGCCGAAGGCGACCTCGACTGGGTCGTCGCCGTCGACTCCACCGTCGTCCGTGCTCACCAGCACGCCGCCGGGGCCCGTCAAAAGGGGCCCCGTCCGGCGAGCCGCCCGACCATGCCCTCGGACGGTCCCGCGGCGGACTGACCACCAAGATCCATCTGGCCGCAGACAGCCGCTGCAGGCCGCTGGCGTTCGTTCTCACGCTGGGCCAGGCCGGTGACGCACCCGCGTTCGTGCAGGTCAGGACCCGCTTACGAGTGCCCCGGCCGGTCGGCCGTCCCAGGATCACCCCGGACGTGGTCCTGGCGGACAAGGCCTACTCGTCCCGGGCGATCCGCCGCCATCTGCGGCGCCGCGGAATCAGGGCAGTGATCCCGCAGCCCGCCGACCAGGCCGCCAACCGCAAACGGCTGGGCCGACTCGGTGGCCGCCCACCGGCCTTCGACCGTGAGGCCTACAAGCAGCGCAACACTTTCGAGCGGTGCATCAAGAAGCTCAAGCAGTGGCGCGGCCTGGCCACTCGCTACGACAAGACCGCCAGCATCTACCTCGCCGGACTCCACCTCGCCGCCATCTTCATCTGGTCAGCAAGGTGATCCGAAGGAAACGGCCTATCTGAGGCTTCCGGCTGCGTCAAGTCCCGAGTCCTCGGAACATGACCCTGCCAGGCCGGTCGGGCTTACTTGAAGCACGGGCCTCACCGGAAAGACGAAGAGGCGGAACGGCAGGACGGAATTCCTCGCCGAGGACGTTCCCTCTCACCGAATCGCCGGCCGGAAAAGAGTCCGCCGATTGACACCCGGATTTCTGGGAATATCCCAAACCTTATCTCTAGGAGAAAGTCATGAGCCGCACCGTTCACTCCCCCAACGAGGTCCGTTCGAAGCGGCGCGGCTTCCGCCTCGCGACCATCCTCGCCTCGGGCGCCCTGCTGTCCGGTGCCGCCATCCTGCCGGCCTCCGCCACGACGGCGTCCGCAAAGCCCGCCGCGCCGGCCCTCAGCATCGTCGCGGGCCACGACAAGCACGACCACCACGACAAGCACGACCACCACAAGAAGAACCACAAGTACGACCACCACAACAAGCACAACAAGCACAACAAGCACAACAAGCACCACGACAAGCACGACCACCACAACAAGCACCACTGACAGCGCGACCGGTGACGGCAGGGCTGCTTCCCGCGACGTGGGGCTGATCGCCGTGACGGTACTGGCCGCGGTTCCCGGTCCGGCCAAGTGGTGAAGCCGACGCTGACGCCACCCGGGCCGGACCGTCGCATTCCGCAGGGAAGCGAACAGAAAGCGAAAAGGCAGGAAAACTCAGGGGCGAATTGCTCGGACGTGGTCAGCTGAGAGATGGAGTTCGTACGGGGCACGGGCCGGTGCTCCTGCACACCAGCTCACCCGCGAAAGGGAAGCCTTCTTCCTGCAGGTCGATGACGAGACCCTCGACCGCTTCGAGACGGTCTTCAAGAAGCTCATGGTCTGAATCCCTCAGTACGGGCTCGGGGAACGATGCCCTGGGGCCGGTACCTGCACGGGTCTCTCCGGCTCGGCCAACTACCACAACGGTCGCATCAGGCCCAGTCCATGCCGAGTTTTGCGAGGGCGGTGAGCTGGTCGGCGGTGAGCTTGGCCCGCCGGCTCTTGGTGTTGGTGATCCATATGCCGAGCTTCACGATCACCGGCTCCGCCTCGCCCTCGACCGAGATCTCCTCGCCGTGGCCGCGGGGGACCCGGTCGGCGCCTTCCCGCTCCACCCACTGCGCGAGCGCCGCCAGGCCCCGCTGGAAGCCTGCCTGCGCCTTGCTTAGCCCCTTCGTCGCACGCGTGGACGGAGCCTCAGCGGGCTGCACGCCCAGCTTCGACAGCCGTTCCTGCTGCTCGGGGAGAAGCTGTGCCCAGGCGTGGTGCTGTTTCTGCCGCTGGAGCCATTTGTGCCGGTACTGGATGAGCGAGTGGTGGCTCAGCTCGCACAGTTCCTCGATCCGGATGCCGGTGTGACGCAGGACTTCGATGGCGGCCCAGGCCCAGAGCGCCTTGTGGTCCTCGTGGGTGAGATCGTGCCGGGCGGCCCGGACCGCGGTCCTGGGCGCGTCAAGCTCTTGGGCCCAGACCTCGGCGCCGGGCGCGGATTTCAGAACTGGTCGCAGAGTGTCCGGCCGTCGACAGTGAAGATGGCGCCGGGCTCGGCCTGTCGCGCGGCGGCGAGGACCGCTGCGGCCTGGACGCGGTTGCGTTGGCTGGTGCTGACGAGGAGTGGGAGCACGGGCAGTCGTTCCCGTGTGCGCTGGTCCATCTTCGCCTTGACGCGGCGCTGGTGCTTCTTCTGATTCGCTTCCGCGCTGGTGACGGGGCTGGGGGCTGCCAAAGAGCCCCAGCGCGCGGGGTCCTCGGCAGCCCACTGGGCGAGGTCGAGGTAGAACGCCCGCACCGTCGTCAGATCAGATCGTGCGCTCTCCCGCCGACTGGTGACCGAGGCCGTGCTGCCATCAGCGCTTCGGACTGTCGTCGTCTTCGTCCGGTGTCGCGTCTTCCAAGCGGAGGCAACCTCCGGCGGCCGGCATCGCCGGTGCACTCCAGGGCGTCCATCCGAGAAGGGCCAGGTGTGCTCTCGGCACCGTGGGCGTGATCAAGTTCCAGCTCCTCATCCTCGGCCGCTGAGGCACCCGGGCGCTGCCCGGCGCGGTGCGGGGATGGGAGAGGGACCGGTTCGGTCGGCACCCAGCACCCCCCGACGACGGCAATGGACAGGCCCAGCAAGCCAGCGTTCCTCCTGGAGCAGCCGCACATAGGGCGTCCAGCGCCCCCACGAGGCCCGGCGCGGAGAGGCGCAGCGGGCGGGTCACGGCCTTGGGTGGGCCCGCCCGACCCGGGCGGGCCTCGACCGGGTCTACCGAGGGATGTGAGCGAGGGCCCAGGCCACGACCGCGGCGGTGGCGGCGGGGATGGCGGCGTTGACGACCGCCAGGAGGAGTTGGCTGGGGCGGCGTCCAGTCCGGGGCTTCGCCGTCGAGCGGCGCTTCGTACTGCGGTTCGGACGGTTCTTCATTGCGGTTCTCCCCTGCGATCGGTTCTTCGGCTGCACTCCGGATGGGGTGGCTGGTATGACGGTGGGTCAGTGCGGCCCCAGGCCGAAGCGGCAACGGGTTACCGGCACAACAACCCCGCTCCTGGGCCCGACAACCAAGGGATTTCTGGCCAGGGGAAGGGTGGAATGGGAGAGATCGAGAAAGGCGCCGGGGGACGTCCCGGAGCACCGTGGGGGGTGTTCAAGGGACCGACGGCCGCAGCCAACGACCTCGCGGCGGCGCTGCGGCAGTGGCTCGACGCCTCGGGGATGAGGGTGAAGGACTTCCACGCGAAGCTGCAGCCGGTCGACTTCGGCGACGGCAGGGTCCCGTCCCTCGACACCGTCTACAGCCGTTTCGCCGGCGGCAACCTCGACTGGTACTTCGTCAGCGCGGTCGTCCAGATCTGCTCTGCGGATACGGTCACGCTGAACAGACAGCTCAAGCAGGCCCGGCAGCTGTGGAGCATGGCCACGGCTGCCGAACGCGCCCGACGGGAGCGCCGGCGCATCGAGCGGCGCGCCAACCCTCCCGTCGTCGAGATTCCCCCGGCCCTGACCGCCGCCGACAACAACCTCCCCGCCGAGCAGCGCCTGATCGCCACCTTCGACAAGATCGGCCGGCTGTACGAGGCGCAGGCAGCCCTTAAGGAGATCAACCACCGCCTCGAACTGCTCGTAGTCCTCGCGCTCGGCAACGAGAAGGACAACATCCACCGGATCGCCGACCTGGAACGCCAGCTGGCTGCCGCCCTGGAAAACCAGGCACCCGACCCCACTCAGATCACCGCCTACCAGGTGATGATCGAGGACGCCGGGACCCGGGAGGAGGAGATGGCCCTCGCCCGCTACGACGCGGAGGACGACCGCGACATCGCGCAGCAGATGCTCGACCACGCCAACCAGGAGATCGCCGACCTCAAGGCGGAGATCGACAGACTGAAGTCGGTCTTCGGCCTGTCCTCGCAGAGGATCGCCGAACGGGTCGGCGACGTCCTGGGCGACCGCCTCCAAGGCGTCGACGGCGCCATCGGCGCTGTCCAAAAGATCCTCGACGAGGAACACGACCAACTGCGCCGGCTGCGCGAGTCACTCGGCTGGCGCCTCGTGGGGGACGAGAAGCCCACCGACCGGCGCACGATCCCCGGTGAGGTCGTCCACCCCGAGGACGACGAATCCCCGACAACCCCCGACAACCCCACCCCCAGCCAGGTCGTGGTCCCGGAACAGCCCGACAATCGGACAACCCCCGACAACCCCACCCCCAGCCAAGAGGTCATCCCCCTCACGAAGAGGGCACGGGAGGTCGCTGCAGCAGGCGGCGAACACGCCCAAGCAGCACTCAGCCGCCTACCGCGACTCCTCGGCATCGCGATCACCATCACCTGGGCGGTCATCGTTGGCAGCACTTTCACCGACATCCGCCGTGGACCCGCCTCACTGCTGAGCGTGGTCCTCAGCGCACTCGCCGGACTCCTCCTGCTCGGCTGCTTCCAGATATGGGTGCGCACGGTCGTCCGCCGCGGAATGACCCGGGAGTCTGAGCACTTCGCCGAATCCCTCTTCATCGGCACCACCCACCAGAGGCAGCTCCAGTTCCACGTACGCACACCGACGCCGCTCCAGATGATCGGACTCATGGCCGGACTCCTGGTACCCGACTACCTCGGCCCCCTCAACACCCTCGGACAAGGCATCGCACACCTGATCGGCATGGCCTAGAAGCCCGACCCCAACCCCGACCAGCAGGCCCCGCCGCGGCGGTGATCCCTTCAGTGGCCTCAGACTGCCACCACGGCGAACGACGAGAGGACTGCCCTGCTCGCGGCGGCGGCCGGCTGGCGGCCGGGTCGTAGATCAGGCTGGGGCAGCCCCGTCCCGGGCGCTGCGCCCGGGAC
>NZ_JBSGZP010000048.1:0-19004 GCF_053611065.1 Streptomyces sp. NPDC054840 | reverse complement strand
GGATTCCGGTGCGGGGCACTTCCCTGTGCGCCCTCAGTACGTCCTGCGGTGCGCCGGCAGGCCCATGAAGTCGAATAACTCCTCGGCGGCCGCGCGGTATCCGGCCGCGGCCGGGAGATTCCCGAGCGCCTCGGCCGCATGGGCCATGCCCACCAGTGCGGAAGCCTCCTCGGCGCGGAAGCTCATCGGCTCCGCGATCTTGTGGGCGTGTGTGTGCAGGTCGAGCGCCACCTCGTGCTCCCCCCACATCATGTGGAGCCGGCCGAGGACGTTCTCGACCTTGGCGAGCCGGATCGGGGCGCCGCTGGTACGGCCCAGGACCAGGGAGCGCTCGGCGAACGCGCGGGCCTGCGCGCCGTCGCCCCGCTCGTGCGCGACCTGGGCGGACAACGCCAGCACCAGGGCGACGTCACCCGGCGACCGGGTCTCGTCGCACAGGTCACGGGCGCGCTTGAGACCGGCGTCCGCGTCCGTGTACTCGCCGAGCCCCACCTGCGCGAAGGCCAGGTCGGCCAGGGCCATGATCTCGTTGCTGCGGTAGCCGAGGTCCCGGTCGATCTCGATCGCCCGGCGGGCGGCCGCGGCCGCCTCCGGATAACGCCCCCACCGCTCGTACAGCGTGCTGAGGATGGTGAGGCTCTCCGACTCCGCGCGCAGATTGCCCAGTTCCCGGCCCGCCGTCACCGACCGCTCCAGCAGGGGAAGGGCCTCCCCGTACCTCCCGAGCATCGACAGCAGCAGCCCGATGGTCGATTCGCTGTTCGCCTCGGTGTGCCGGTCCGCGGCGCGGACCGCGGTGTCGCGCGCCTCACGGGCCACCTCCAGGCCCTCCTCGAAGCGGCCCAGCTTCCAGCAGGCCGCGCCCAGATTGGCCAGGCTGATGCCGAGGAGCGCGGGATCGTCGAGCCGGCGGGCCGCCGCCACGGCGAGGTGGCCGACGCTCCAGAACTCGTCGAGCTGCCCGTGCGAGTGCAGGTGGAAGCCGATGTTGCGGCTCAGGCAGGCCGCGTACCGGTCGTGGCCGGACCGCTCGGCCAGGGACACGGCCGCCAGCAGTCCCGCCTGTTCCCGGTCGAACCAGCTCACGGCCTGCTCGGCGTCCCGGAAGCGCGGCCGTTCGCCCTGGTACGGCAGGATGCCGGTGGGGCGGCGCTCACGGCCCGGGAACAGCACCTCGCAGGCCGCGTCCGAGGTCGTCATGTAGTAGCTGAGCAGCCGCTCCACCGCCGCCGCGTCGTCGTCCGCCGTCGCCGGGCCCCGCAGGCTCTGGGCGAAACTGCGCACCAGGTCGTGGAAGGTGTAGAGACCGATGTCGGGCTGCTGGACCAGATGCACGTCGAGCAGGAACTCCAGGGCGTCCTCGGCGTCCCGGACGGTCGTACCGAGGAGCGCCGCCGCCGAATGGACGTCGGTCCCGGCGCACGGGTACAGGCTGAGGATGCGGAACGCGGTCCGGTACTCCTCGTCCATCGCCAGGTAGGACAGGCGAAGGGTCGCCGCGACGCTGCGCTCGCCGGAACTCAGCTCGTCCATCCGGCGCTTCTCGTCGCGCAGCCGCTCGACCAGATAACGCACGGTCCAGCGAGGCCTGTTGCGCAGTCTGGCGGTCGCTATCCGCAGCGCCAGCGGCAGGTGCCCGCACAGCTCGGCCAGTTCGGCGGAGGCCCCCGGCTCGGCGGCCACCCGGGTGGTACCGAGGGTCTCCGCCATCAGGCTGGTGCTGTCCTCGGGCTCCATCATCCCGATGGACACCCACTCGACGCCGTCGAGGTCCAGCAGCCGCCCGCGGCTGGTGATCAGGGCGAGACAGCCGGGCGAGGCCGGCAGCAGGGGCCTGATCTGGGCGGCGTCGACCGCGTTGTCGAACAGGAGCAGCATCCGCCGGCCGTCCAGCCTGGAGCGCCACAGGGCGGTGCGCCCCTCCAGGTCCTCGGGAATCCGGTCGCCCGGAGTACCGAGGGTCCGCAGCAGGCCGTCGAGCGCGGCGGCCGGCGTCACGGGGTCGCGGCCCGGGGTGAATCCGTGCAGGTCGATGTGGAGCTGCCCGTCGGGATACCGGTCGGCCAGCCGGTGCGCGGCGCGCACGGCCAGGGAGGTCTTGCCCATGCCTCCCATGCCGTCGATGGCCACGATCCGGGCGTACCGCTCGCCGCCGCGCCCCTCGTCCTGCACGTAGTCGAAGAGCTCGGCCAGTTCCTTGGCGCGGCCGGTGAAGTCGGGCAGGTCGTAGGGCAGGGTGCACGGGGCCTCGACCGGCGCGGTGCGCGTTCCCGGCTCCCCTTCCCGGTCCGGTTCCGTGCGGGCCAGGGTCTCGGGGGCCGCGCCCTCGGACGGCCCGGTCACGGGAACCGCCGGTTCGGGCGCCGGACGTGCGGGCACCGCCGGCTCGGGCACGGGACGTACGGGCGCCACGGGTACCGGCGCCGGCCGTTCGGGCGCGGCCAGTTCGGGGCTGTCGCGCAGGATCGCCTCGTACAGCTTGGCCAGCCGGGGGCCGGGGTCGATCCCGAGCTCGTCCACCAGCAGCTCGCGGACCTCCCCGTACTCCTTGAGCGCCTCGGCCTGCCGCCCGGAGCGGTACAGGGCGAGCATCAACTGGCCGCGCAGCGTCTCCCGCAGCGGGTGCTGGGTGATCAGGGCGCGCAGGCCCGAGATGAGCTCGCCGCTCTCGCCCAGTGCGAGGCACAGGTCGAAGAACTGTTCGGCGGCGGCCAGCCGGCGTTCCTCCAGCGCGGTCGCCGCGGCTTCGATCACCGGTCCGCCGGTGCCGGACAGGACCGATCCCCGCCACAGCGCGAGAGCGGCCCGCAGTGCCTCGGCGGCCGCCGACCGCCCGCCTTCCCGCAGTGCCTGGCCCGCCGCCTTGGTCAGGGCGTCGAACTCCAGGAGATCGACCTGGTCGTCCGCCACCACCACGCGGTATCCCGGCCCGTCGGTGGCGATCACCTCGGTGCCGGTGGGTATGCGCCGCCGCAGATCGGCGACGGCCTTGCGGACCTGGTGCGCCGCGGTCACCGGCGGGTCCTTCTCCCAGGTCGCCTCGACGAGGCGGGCCACGGGCACCACCCGGCCGGCTTCGAGCAGCAACATGCACAGGACCCGTTCCTGGATCGCTCCCCCCAGCCTCAGCCGTACGTCGCCGATCCATCCCTCAAGCGATCCGAGCACGTGGAAACGCGGCCTGCCCCCCGCAGGATCCACGCTTCGTCTCTCCCCGGACTCCGCATCCGCCCCCGGCATCGGACATCCACCCCCAAAAGAACAAGACCCCTGGCCAGGTCATGTCAGCCGGATCATAGGGGTTACCCCTCGCACGCGGTAAGCATCCGGTAGCAGATCAGGAAGGGCGACACGGACAGTTCATGGGCGGCCCGGAGCAGGCAGCACACGGAACGAGTACCGAAGGAGCAGGCTGTGGGAAGACTGGAGAGACCGCTGGCCCCCGATGCCGGACCAGTCACCGCGTTCGCCCGGGAGTTGCGCAGGCTGCGGACCGCGGCCGGCAGTCCCGGCTACCGCGACATGGCAACCCGTGCCATGTTCTCCGCGTCCGTGCTCTCCGACGCGGCCGCCGGCTACCGCCTCCCGACGCTTCAGGTGGCCCTCGCCTTCGCCGAGGCCTGCGGCGGTGACCGCGCCAGCTGGGAGCGCCGCTGGCACGAGGCGGCACGCGCCGACGGGGACGACGGAACCGCCCGTCCGGCGGTCAAAGCCGTGCAGCAGCACCAGGAGAACGAGCTGCGGGCGGCCGACGTACGCGCCGTGCTGCCGCCGCCCTCACAGCTGCCGATGGAGGCTCATCCCCTGGTCGGACGGCATGAGCTGCTCCAGCGGGCCCGGGCGCTGACCGCCCCCTCGTACGACGGGCCCCGCCCCGCGGCGCCCCTGGTGATCAGCGGTCAGGTGGGTGTGGGCAAGACGGCCTTCGCCCTGCGCCTCGCCCACGAACTCGCCGTGAACCTGCCCGACGGGCAGCTCTACGCGAACCTCGACCCGGCCGCGGACGGACGCAAGGACGCCGCCGGGATCGCGGGCGGTTTCCTGGAGGCGCTCGGCATCCCCACCGACCGGATCCCCAACGATCCCGGTCAGAGAATTGGCCTGTACCGGTCGCTTCTCAACCGGCGGCGGCTGCTCGTGGTGCTCGACGGCGTCCAGCACGAGCGGCAGATCCGGGAACTCCTCATCGCGGCGCCCGAGAGCCGCATCATCATCACCAGCCGATCGCGTCTACTGGGCCTCGACGGAATTGGCCGGATCCGGCTGCCCGCACTGGACCGCGACGAGTCGATGGAACTGCTCGCCCAGCTTCTCGGCGGCGACCGGGTCGGCACCGAGCCGCGCGCCTGCCTGCGCCTCGCCGACGCCTGCGGGGACCTGCCGCTGGCCCTCAACCTGGCCGGCCGGCGCATCGCGGCCCGCCCCGAGTGGATGCTCCAGGACTCCGTGTCCGAGCTGCTCGGCGACGGGCCGGGCGGTCCGGCGGGCCACCAGGGCCACCAGGGACGCGACGGACAGCGGGCACCCGGCCGTTTCCTGGCCCGGCTGCAGATCGGGGACGACGCGCTGAGCACCCGCCTCGACAGCGCCTACCGGCTGCTGACCCCGTGGGCCCGCCTGATGCTGCGCCAGTTCGCCGGCTCCGACAACCCGCCCTCCGTGGACAACGTGGTGTACGAGTCCGCGGACGCGCTCGCCCTGCTGGTCGAGCGGTCCGCGCAGCCGGTGGAGGACCTCCTCGAACGGCTCCTCGACGCGGGGCTGCTCGACCACTCCGACCTGCCGGGGCAGTACGGCCTCACGCCGATGGCCCGGGCGTACGCGCTGACCCAGCCGGACCCGACGGAGGAGGACACCGCACCCGCGGCGGGGCGGGGCCAGGCGCACGCCCGGCAGCCGAGCTGAGGGCTGCCCCGGAAGCCGGCCCGCCGGCCTGCCCGGCGTCCGGGCGCCTCAGGCCGCCCCGTAGGTGATCGTGACGTAGAGGTGCTCGTCGAGGATCTTGGCGAGGGACACCCCGGGGCGGCCGATCCCGGCGCACAGGGCGGCCTCGTCGAGGCCGCCGCTCTCCTCCAGTGCCGCACGCGCCCAGCTCCGGCCGAGCTCCAGGTGGCGGGCGAAGGCGGCCCGGTCCCGGGCCCCGTGCAGCCGCTGCGCGATGGCCGCGTCCCACGGCATGACCGACTCGGGCCGCAGCGCGTACAGCGCCTTGGCCGCGGCGGTCGGGCCGAGGCTGCGGCGGCCCATCGGCAGCGCCGCCAGCTCCTCGTAGGCGTCGGCCAGCCCGGCGATCTCCCGCGGGGTGAGCCGGGCCAGCGGCGCGTGTGCGGGCGCGTGCCGCTCCGCCCATGCGGCGAGCCCCGCCCCGAAGGTGTCGGGCTCGCCCTCGCGTGGGTAACGGATGCGGCAGCCCCAGGAGTTCAGCCAGCGGTGCAGGGCGCTGCGGTGCGCGGCGAGGGAGAGGTCGAGGGCGTGGCCGGTCTCCTCGCGCAGCACCTGCCGGCTCCGGTCGACGCCCGCGAAGCCGTTGAACACCTCGGCCGATGAGCGCAGTTCGGCCAGGGACGGCGCGGGCGGGAGCGGCGGCGCGGCCGGCGGGTCCAGATGGGCGCGGGCGACCTTGGCGGGCACCACCATCCGCCAGGCCTCGGTGACCAGCTCCGTCAGTTCCCGGGCGTCCAGGGCCGCCAGACGGGCCTCCACCCAGTTGAATCGCAGATCGGATTCGCGGGGCAGGAAGAACTTCTCCGGCTCGGCGGCGACGAGCGCCGCCCGCTCCTCCTTGGGGAAGGCGAAGCCCAGGTCGCTCTCGTCCCGGGACAGGGCGAGATAGACGATGCTGCCGATCCGGAACTTCACCCGGTCCCGGATCAGGTGTTCCTCGGTCCTCGGCAGGCTCAGCGCGAGCCTGCGTACGTCGTCCACCGTTGCCAATGCCCGCTCCTCGCGCATCCCGGCGCCGCTCACAGACCCGCGAGCTGCGGGGTGTGGACGTCCAGCGGTGGCCCGTCGAGCGCACCGAGGCCGATCAGCGACGGACTCCTGCCGATCAGCCGGTCGGCCAGCGACCGTGCGATGAGCGGCGCGAACTTGAAGGATGTGCCACCGCAGGCCGCGTACGCGAATCCCGCGCCGCCGAGGGCGACCAGAAGGGGGCCGCCGGTCTCGGCGAAGGACGAGTAGTAGGCGTCCTTGGACGCGGTGACCCAGGCCGGGCCGAAGCCCGGGAGGATGTCCCCGAACTCCTTCTCCAGTTTGCGCTGCCAGTACGGGTCGGTGGCGTGGTCGGTGATCCCGTCCACCTCGCGGCAGGCGGTCGCCGAGGTCAGTTTGAGGGCCGTGCCCGCCACCGGCGGGATCAGCCAGGCTCCGCCCGCGGTGCCGAGGGCCGGGATGGCCGGAGTGGCCGCCCAGGCCTGCGACTGGTGCCGGGGCACCCGGCAGTAGAGGAGGGACTGGCGGTACAGGGTCAGCCGCTCGGCGATGCTCCGCGGCAGCAGGTCCCGGGACCAGGGGCCCACGGCCACCAGCACCGCGTCGCTGCGCAGCACCCGCCCGTCCACCAGCCGTACGCTGCCGCTCTCGCCGTCGACGGCGGTCACGGCCCGGTGCTCGATCAGCTCGATGCCCCGTTGCCACTTCAGCCAGCCGACGCAGGCGGCGAGGACCCGTTCGGCGAGCAGCACGCCCGCCTCGTCCTCCAGTACCGCGCCGAGGCCGCCGCCCACGTGCAGGTGCGGATAGCGGTCGGCCAGGCCGGCCGCCGTCAGTTCCCGGGCGTGGCCGCCGGCGTCGGCGAGCATCGCCGCCGCGTCGGTCGCGGCCCCGGGCGGCAGGACGGTGAGGGAGCCGACCTGCTCGTAGAACCGCGTCAGGAACAGTTCCTCCAGTTCGACCCAGCGGTGGTGCGCACGCAGTGCGGCGGCCGTGGTCCGCGGGTCCGCCGGATGCAGGGCCCGCAGGATCCGGTGCTGGTCGAAAGAGGTGGCTCTGCTGTGCGGGATGGGGCCTTGGTCCACGACCGTGACCTTGTGTCCGTCGAGCACGCACTCGACCGCCGTGAGCAGGGCGATCACTCCGCCGCCCACTACCGTCACCCTCGTCGACATCACACACCTCCCTTCAGTTTTCGTTGAGCCGACGGGTCAGCTGTCGAGGACGATCGTGGTCAGTGCGGCGGCCTTGGCGAGGGACTCCTCGCAGCTCAGGAAGTCGTCTCCGGCGCAGATCAGGTTGGCGTACCGGCTGAGGTAGCCCTCGGGCGGCAGCAGCAGCCGCGCCCCGGGCGCCACCATGACGTTCGTCTCCAGCAGCCCCGGTACGTCCGAGGTGGCGGGGACGTCGACCGAGCGGACGGTGCCGTTCTCCGGCGGGTACAGGAAGCGGATCCCCACGGTGCGGGACTCGCTCGGGTCCCATGCGGGGCGGACGCCGGCGGCCACGTCCGCGGCCAGTTCCCCGGGCTCCACACCGGTGGCGAGGCTGCCGAGGTAGGGGATGAGGTCGCCGCCGAGGCGGGCGTTCACCTCGATGATCACCGGGCCGCGGGTGGTGAGCTTCACCTCCGTGTGGGTGATCCCGTAGCCGATCCCCAGTTCCCGGTGGGCGGACCGCAGGACGCGCAGCAGGTCCGCGTCGGCGAGCAGCGGGTCGGTGGCGCTGACCACGTGACCGGTCTCCTCGAAGTAGGGCGCGAGGCCCACTTCCTTGTGCGCGAGGAACAGCGGGGTCCAGGCGCCGTCGAAGACCACTCCGTCGATGCTGATCTCGGGGCCCATGACGCACTCCTCGACGAGCACCCCGCCCTCGTAGTCGCTGTTCCCGCCGCGGCTCGCGGCGTCGGCGACCTCGAATGCGGCGGGGATCCCGGCCGCGTCGTCGACCCGGATGACGCCGATGCTCGCGCCCATGCCGCGGGGCTTGAGGACGACCGGGTAGCCGAAGGAGTCGGCCGTGGCGAGGGCGGTGTCCGCGTCGGTCACGTAGGCGAAGTGCGGCTGGGGCAGTCCGGCGGCGGTCAGCAGCTGCCGGGTGTTGTGCTTGTTGCGGCAGTTGTCGGCGCCGCGGGAGGTCAGGCCAGGCAGTCCGAGCCGCTCGGCTATCAGGGCGGTCGTCACCACGAGCGTCTCGTCGTAGCTGAACACGCCGACCACGCGGTGTTCGGCGGCCACCGCCTCGGCGGCCTTGACCAGGCCTTCCGTGTCGGGCACCAGGCGTTCGCGGTCGAGCAGTTCCACCGTGCTGGAACCGAGTACGTACTCCTGCTGCCAGGTCGGGTCGGCGGCGTCCAGGATCCAGATCGGGCGGCGCCTGGCGGCGCCTGCGAGCAGGTACTCGCGGTAGGCGCGCTGTCCGCTGCCGACCAGGATCACCACACCGTCATCGGTCGTGCGGTCGTCGTCCGTCATCTTCGTCACCTCGCGGAGTGGGTCAGGACCCGGTCGCCGGCCGTCGCGATCGCCGCGAGCTGCGGCTGGGCGATGGCCAGGTAGTCGGGGGTGGACAGGGCCACGGAGCGGTCCAGACGGGCCGCGTTGAAGTAGATCTCTTCGGTGAGGATCAGGCCCTCGTCGACGACGAGGTGCAGATCGGGGTGGAAGCTGAGCGGCATCACCGTGCCGCAGACGCTGCCGGCGAGGCGCTCGGCGATCTCGGGGGTGGCGAAGGCCGTCCGCCCGCCTCCGAAGAGCGCGCCGACCGCCTCCAGGTCGACCTGCCGGTCACCGGGAACCACCGCGAGCACGTACTTGCCGACCCGTTTGGTGATGCTCACGCGGACGACGATGCACTTGGCGGCCTGGTCCAGCGGGTGGCCGCGCAGGACGCTCGCCAGGTCGGTCCGGCCTTCGGCCGGATGGTCGATCAGCCGGTAACGCGCCTGATTGCTGTCGAGGAGGCCGATCAGCCGCTGGTACATCAGAGCACCTCGCCGACGTAGTGCCAGTCCTCGGGATTGATCAGTCCGAAGGGGTTGATCGGAGCCACGCCCTTCAGGTTGTTGGCCACTTCCAGGAGGCGGAAGGGGAAGTTGGGCATCCAGATGACCGGGACCTGCTGCGCGATGTAGTCCTGGTAGGCGTACAGGTCCTCCAGGTCGTCGCTGACCACGGTGCGGGCGATCAGCTCGTCCGCCTTCGGGTCGCTGTAGCTGCCGAAGTTCACCGAGGAGCCGGTCGAGTAGAGCGCCTCACCGGTCGGATAGAAGCCGGGGCCGTAACCCCAGCCGCCGTTCCAGTCGCTGAACTCCCACAGGCAGGGGCTGTCGGGGCCCGGGGTGCAGGTGGTGTCCTCCAGGACCAGGACGCTCGCCTCGACCTCGGTCAGCACGATCTCGATGCCGGCCTTCGCGGCGTCGGCGGCGAACTTGCGCATGACCGCGGTCAGCGTCTCGTGCCCTTGGGCGTAGCGCATCGAGAACCGCAGCGGGGTGCCGGCCGGGATGCCCTCGCCCGCCTCCCCGGGGCCGGTGCCCTCGCGGACGCAGAGCGCCGGGGTGGTGCTGGTGTCCCAGCCGTTCCCGGTCAGGAGGGCGCGGGCCTTTTCGACGTCGAAGGGGTACGGGTCCTCGTGCGCGGCGGGCGAGAGCAGCGGGCTGTCCGGCAGGGCCGGGATGGGCCCGGTGGTCGGGTAGCCGTAGCCCTTGTAGACGTCGCGGATGGCGCCCCGGGAGTCGAGGCAGGACTGCAGTGCCTGGCGGAAGTAGAGCTGCTTGAAGATCTTTCCGGCAACGGTGGGGTTGTTGAAGTTGATCGGGAAGTAATGGATTTTGTATGTCAGCTGGGGGACGAGGTCGTAGTTCCCGCCGAGCGGATTGGGCCCGCCGACCAGCGGGTCCTCGGCCGGCTCGGTCACCTCGTCGAAGGGCAGGAAGCCGATCTGCACGCCGTCCAGGGCCTCGGGGCCGCGGCGGAGCATCTCGTACTGCTCGGTGTCCGATCCGGTGGGCACCAGCCGGAACTCGTCCAGGTAAGGCTTGTCGGTGCCGGAGTAGGTCTCGTTGGGCACCAGGACGGCCTCGCCCGAGACGCCGTCGATCGTGTAACTGCTGAGCTTCCAGGGTCCGTTGACAACGGTCCAGACGGGGCTGGTGTCCCAGCTCTTGCGTTCGTCGTTGCAGGCCCGCAGGTAGGCGTAGACCGCGGAGGCCTGCGCGGGATCGTGGGTGGCGTCGGCCGGCCGGTCGTCGGCGGTGCGGTCCCACGCCTTCGGAAGAGGGGTGATGGTGCTGAACTGGTTCATCAGCACCCAGTTGTGCGAGTAGGCGCGGTCGAAGGTGAAGCTGACCTTGTCCTCGGCGACCTTCTCGTAGCCGGTCAGGTTGTCCGGGAAGAAGCCCGGGGTGTACCCGCCGAAGCTGTCCTTCTCGGCCTCCAGGAGGTGCATCCACAGCATCACGTTGTCGGCGCCGACGGTCTCGCCGTTCGACCACTTGTACGGCTTGACCGTGATCGTCGCCGTGCGGCCGTCCTCGCTCCACTGCGGGGGCCCGGCGAGGCTGCGCTCGTAGTCGACCGTCGGCCGGCCACCGGTGCCGTACCAGTACAGCGGGCGGTACATCAGGGTCTGGAACTCGTGCAGATTGGCCACCCCGTAGTACTCGCCCGGGGTGAAGGGGAAGATGAAGACGGGGCTGAAGCCGCTGGTGCAGGCCCAGGTCACGCTGCCCCCGCGGAGCGGGGTGGTGGGCGGGGTCATCTCGGTACCTCCTCCAGTGCGGATACGCCGCTGTCCGCATGGGCTCCGTAGCGCTCCCAGCGCTCGTTGAGCCGGATCCGTCCGTCGTCCAGGAACTCGGGGGTGCTCCAGCACCGCCCGGCAACCACCTCGCCGTCCGCGAGGACCATCGTGTAGGCGAACTCCAGGTTCCCGCCGGGCTCCACGCGCCCGTTCAGCGAGCCCCTGCGGACGGGGCCACCGTCGAAGTCGGCCCAGAGCAGGTCGCCTTCCTGGCGGTAGTGGCCCACGGGGGCGTCCTCGTCGGACGGGTATCCGGTGTTGCGGAAACTTCTGCCGTCGTAGTCGATCACCGGTGTCGTATCTCCTGAGTGATGCACTTGACCGCGCCGCCGGCCTTCAGCAGTTCGGACATGTCCACGGGGTGCGGCTCGAAGCCGCGCTCGCGCAGCTCGCCGATCAGGTGGGTGGCGGTCTCCGTCACCACCACGTTCAGTCCGTCGCTCACCGCGTTCAGACCGAAGGCGTCGGCGTCCTGGCGGGTGGCGAGGATCGCGTCCGGATACAGCCGGCGCAGCACCTCCTGGCTCTCCGCGGAGAAGGCGGCGGGGTAGTACGCCACCAGGTCGTCGTCGAGGACGAACAGCGCGGTGTCCAGGTGGTAGAAGCGGGGGTCGGTCAGGGTCAGGCCGACCACCGGCAGGCCGAAGAACTCGGCGAGCTCCCCGTGCGCGCCGGGGTCGCTGCGGAATCCCGCGCCGGCCAGGATCCGCCGGCCGGCCGGGGCGAAGTCGCCCTCGCCCTCGTTGACGTACCGGGGAAGGCGGATGTCGCGGTAGCCGCGGGCTTCGAACCAGGCCCGGTGGGCGTCGGCCTCGGCCGCCCGCTCCTCGTGGCGGAACTTGGCGATCAGCACCTTGCCGTCGACCACGGTGGCTCCGTTGGCGGAGAACACCATGTCCGGCAGGCCCGGGACCGGGTCGATGAAGGAGACCTCGTGTCCGAGGGCGACGTAGAGGTCCCGGATCCGCTCCCACTGGGCCAGCGCCAGGCCGGCGTCCATCGGCTTCTCGGGGTTCATCCACGGGTTGATCGCGTAGGTCACCTCGAAGTGCGTCGGCCGGCACATCAGGTAGTGCCGCTTCGTGGCCGTACGCCGCGGGGTCTCAGCCATGCTCCGGCCTCATCTCGGTGCGGATGCGGCCGGCCGCGACGTGCGCGGTGGTCAGCGCCTGTGTCAGGGAGCTGCCGGTGGCGCCGATGAAACCGAGGATGTTGTTGCCCGCCGGCGGGCGCTTGATGACGGTCCCCGCCGTGGCCGTGATCTTGAGGAAGAACAGTGCCGGGTCCGCGGCGACCTCGGTCGGCACCTCGATGGACTCGACCGTGCCCGCCCCGCTGATCAGGCACATCGCGGCGGTGTGCACGCCGGTCGGCGCGTAGTGCGAGACGTCGGGCCGGATGCCGCGCGCCACGTCCGCCACGCACCGGATGGGGTCGTGGCCGGCGCTGATCCGCGCCATGTGGTCGAGCCCGCCGCCACCGGGACGGATCGCGATCTCCAGGATGAAGGGCTTGCCCTGGTGGAAGCGCACCTCGGCGTGCAGCACGGACCGGCGCAGTCCCTGGGCGTGGGCCGCGTCCCGGACCACCTCGTGGACCGCGGCGATCTGCTCGGGGGTCAGGGAGCTCGGCGCGTGGTGGACGTCGTCGTCGAAGGTGCCGCTCTCGACGGTGATCCGGTCCACGATGGAGCCGAGGTACACCTCGTCGTCCCAGGCCAGCGCCTCGATGAGGTGCTCGTGGCCGTCGAGGTAGCCCTCGACGATGATCCCGTTCGGGCCGAGGTCCAGTCCGTCTGCCTCCATCAGGGCCCAGGTCATGGTCTCGATGCCCGAGGTGGCATCCGCGAAGCGGGCCCGCATCTCCTCGGGGTCGTCGACCTTGAACACGAAGTTGCTGGCGGCGCCCAGGGTGGGCTTCAGGATCAGCGGGTAGCCGAGCTCCTCACCGGCCGTCAGGGCGGCCTCGACGTCGGGGGCGTGGCGGAAGCCGGGGTGCGCCGCGCCGCCGCGCTCGTGGGCCTGGCGCATCAGCAGCTTGTTGCGGCTGGTCCGGGCGGCTTCGAAGCCGATGCTCGGCAGGCCGAGCGCCTCGGCGACGACCGCCACCGTGACGACCCCGGACTCCGAGAAGGTCAGGACCCCCTCGAACTCCTCCTCCGCGTGCCAGACCTTGGCGGCGGTGACGATGTCCTCGATGTGCTTGGAGCCGGCGATCCGGTAGCGGTCGGCGTCCCAGAAGTCCTCCGTGCCTATGCCGTTGAGGACGTGGACCTCGGCCCCGAGGGCCTCGATCTGCTGGTAGCGCGAGATGTAGTAGGTGGCGTTCTGGCTGGCTTCGATCGCGAGCAGCTTCATCTGTGCCGACCCCCCTCAGACCTTGGCCGGGACGGGCTCGGCGGCTTCGGTGACCTGGGCGGCCTCGGCGACCGGCTCGGACACGGTCCCGGCGGCGGCTTCGGCGGCGGCTTCGGCGGCGGCGACCTCACGGTCGTGCTTGCGGAGCGAGATGACGGTGAGGGTGGAGATGACGACGACCAGGGCGGAGAGGGCGTAGAAGCCGTTCTTCACGTGGGTGGAGTCGACCAGGAGCGAGATCAGGACGACGGCGGCGGTCCCGGCGGCGAGGCCGAAGGCGTTGGTGGCGCCGAACACGAAGCCCGTCTTCTCCTCGGGCGCCGCGCTCATCAGGGCGGTGCGGGCCGAGATTCGGGCCACGCAGAAGGCGATGGCGGCGAAGGGGATGACGGCCATCATGGCGTAGAGGTGGACGGACTCCATGGACAGGAGCACCGCGAAGGCGAGGTAGCCGATCAGGGCCGTCTTCAGCACGGTGGCCTTGGAACTGATCTTCTTGAAGGCCCAGGCGGCGAACAGGGCACCGATGCCGAACAGGGCGTCGACGATGCCGAGGTAGCCGGCGTTGGACTTGAAGCCCTCG
This sequence comes from Streptomyces sp. NPDC054840, assembly GCF_053611065.1. NCBI lineage: Bacteria > Bacillati > Actinomycetota > Actinomycetes > Kitasatosporales > Streptomycetaceae > Streptomyces > Streptomyces sp. NPDC054840. Next base: position 5,327 of record NZ_JBSGZP010000048.1, on the reverse strand, counting down.
ATGACCAGGACCAGCATGATGCTGTTGCCGACGATGATGACGATGTTGCCGATGATGTAGAGCAGCGCGAGACGGGCCAGCGGCGGGCGGGAAGCGGACAGACGGGCGGCGGCGGCCGACGCGGCCTTGGCCGCGGCCTCGGTGACGGCCTGGCCGGCCGGACGACGGCCGATGAAGAACAGCAGGACGGCGGAGAGCAGGAACGTGATCGCGTTGAAGTAGAAGAGCGACGTGGTGCCCACCCAGACGATCACCCAGCCGCCGAGGGCCGCCGAGGCGAGCGTGCCGGCCTGGATGGCGATCTCGGCGTTGCCGTTGAACTGGGCGAGCCGGGACTCCGGGATGCGCTCCTTGATCAGGGCGTTGCTGGCCGGGAAGAAGAGGGCCGCGGAGATCGACAGGACGAAGCTGGCGACGTAGCTGACGGTCGAGGGGTTGCCGCCGAGGGCCAGCCAGACCGGCAGGGCGATCGCGGCGACCGCGCTGGCCAGGTCCGAGATCATCGCCAGGGTGCGGCGGTCGAAGCGGTCGGCGAGCTTGCCGAAGAAGAGGGACAGCGCCACCTGCGGGATGGTGACGGCGATCATCAGCCAGCTGACCGCGAGCATGGTGTTGGCCTCGGTGAAGACCAGGTACGAGGCGGCGGTGAGCTGGATGCCGTTGCCCAGGTTGGTGATGAAGGTCGCGGGGATGAGCAGTCGTTCTGCCCGATTGGGACGGGGCGGGGCGATCGTGGACACAGTGCTCCTCGGAGGTCAGGCTCGGATGACGGCCGGCTCGGCCTGGGGCGCGAAGGCCCCGACCGCGGTCGACAGGAGGGGGAGTCGCAGCGGAGCGACGGGGTCGGCCGGGAAGGCGCCGGCCGGCAGGCTCAGATCGGCGCCGGCCCGCTCGGCCCGGGCCGCGAGGTCGACGAGCAGCGGAGCGGCGCACGCGGTCAGCGTCCGGACGGCGAGGACCAGGTCACCGAGGTCGCTCGGGACGCCCGGCGCCACCCGGTCCGCCTGCTTCAGCAACCGGTCGAGGTGCACGACGATCAGGTCCGCGGCCCGGTGGAGGCTGAAGCTCTCCAGCTCGTAGTGCGAGCGGAACCGCTCGACGACGATGCCCGCCTCCTGGGCACCGGTCTCGGAGACCGGCAGCAGCGCCTCCGCCGGAACCGCGGCGAGCAGCTCGTCCAGCCGGCCCGCGAGGTGGTTCCACGGATCGACCAGCCGGGAGCTCGACAGGCTGTCGAGCGCCTCCCGGCTGAAGTTCGTACGGGAGTGCTCCGGCGCGGTCAGCGCCAGGTAGAAACGCACCAGGTCGCGGGGCACCTCGGCCACCAGATCGGCGGCCCAGACCACGTGGCCTTTGCTTGTGGAGAACTTCTGGTTCTCCAGTTCGTAGAACTCGTTCGACACGATGGCGTGCGGCTCGACGTACCGGTCGCCGTGCGCCATCAGCAGGGCCAGATGCGTCATTCCCCAGAAGTAGACGTTGTCGAATCCGAGGAAGTACACGAGGTCGATGCCGTGCTCGGACAGCCAGTGCTCGTCAAAGCGGTCGGTGTGCTCACCGAGCTGCTCGGCCGCGTACCAGGTGCAGTACATCGAGGCGGCCATGCCCTCGGCCCAGGCGTTGAGGACCTGGCCCGGCGTCTCGGTGAACGGCGCCGGGATGCCCCACGCGGTGGGGTAGGTGATCGGGAAGTCCGGCAGCGGCCGGTCCAGCGCCTCCCGGACGAGCTGCGCGGTGTGCGGGCGCAGTACGTCCCGGTGCCGGACGTAGTAGTCGGCGAGGCGGTCCCGGTACTCCTCCATCGGCAGCACGAGGATCTGCGCCTCGCGGTGCGTGACCACGGCGTCCGGGTCGACGGTGGAGCGGGGGCGCAGCAGTTCGTCGAAGTTGTTGGGGTGGCCGCAGGACTCGCAGAGTCCGCCGCGGCTCTCCACGAGGCAGACCGGGCAGTCGCCGGCGACCAGGCCCTCCATCAGGTACTCGCCGGTGGCCTCGACGTACGGCAGCAGTACCGTCCTGAGCCGGAAGGCCCCCTCGGCGTGGAGATCGGTGACGAAGTCGATGACGGTCTGCCGGTAGCCCTTGTCGAAGGGGGCGAAGCCGTCGACGGAGACACCGGCCGCCTCCAGGGTGGCGCGGATCTGCGTGGCGGAGCGCAGGGCCAGCTCCTCCGGGGTCACACCGGCGCGGGCGGCGCTGGCCACCACGTAGGTCTGGCTGTCGTCGGTACCACTGGTGAAGATCACCGGCCGGTCCGACGCCCGCAGGTAGCGTGCGTACACGTCGCCCGCCAGGTACGGGCCCGCCAGGTGCCCGGTGTGCAGGTCCCCGTTGGGGGTCGGCGGCGGCGCGATGATGACCGTACGGCGTGTCATGCCTGGGCTCCTTCGTGGCGGGCTGCGAACCGCTGTGTCATGTCGAGGTCCCACCAGACGCTGTACATCTCGAAGTCCTCGTCGGACTCGTTGATCACCCGGTGGTCGGAGCCCGGGGTGAAATGCGCGATGTCCCCGGTCGTGAAGGGCCTGCGGACGCCCTGGGACTCCAGGACGGCGGAGCCGGCGACGGCGATGAAGATCTCGTACTCGTGGTGGGCGTGGGCCGTCGATGCGGTGCCGGGCCGGATCACGCACCAGGACCCTTCGAAGGGGGCGTTGAGCTCGGGCCAGGGCAGCAGCCGCTGCGCGTCGAGGCCGTTCTCGTGCGTCAGTCCTTCGCGGTCGAGTGGCTGGGTGAGCATGTGCTTCGGTCTCTCCTCGTCTGACGGGTACGGCTCGTGAGGGGTGTGCGGGTCTCAGACCGCGCCGGCGAGCGCGAGCTCACGCGGGGCCGGGGCCTCGCCCTGCCGGCCCCGGCGGTGCGCCAGGATGTCCTGGGTGATCTCGGCGGAGCGGCCCGCGAGCACGCTGAGCAGCGAGTCGGCGATGCCGTGGGTGGCCTCGTTGACGCCCTGCAGGTAGCAGGCCGCGGTCGCCGGGCGGCCCAGGTCGAGCCGGTACTGACGGCTCACGTTGATCTCGTCGAGGCCGATGGACTGCGCGAGGGCCTTGACCGCCCACGGCATCTCGCGGACGAAGCCGGTGCCCAGGAGCACCAGGTCCGTACGCATCTCCCGCTCGGCTCCCGACTTGCGGTCGACGAGGGTCAGGACGACCTCGTCTCCGTCCATGCGGGCGCCGGTCACGTCCGTCATGGGGTGCATGGCCAGGCGCTCCTGGCCGGAACGGCGGTCCTGGTAGAACTGCCGGTACAGGCCGTCCAGGGTGGCGGGGGAGAGTCCGCCGTAGTTGGAGCGGTACATCTCGTCGAGGAGCTGCTGGCGGGCCTCGGGCGAGGATCCGTAGAACTCGTCGATGAACGACGTGTAGTAGAGCTCGTTGGTGAACTTGCTGCTCTCGTAGCCGTTCAGACCGATGGAGCGCATGATCATCGTCGGCTTGCACTCGGGCAGGTCCCGCAGGGCGGCGCCGAACAGCTCGGCCGCGCTCTGCGCGCCGCCGATCACCGCGACGCGGTGCGGCAGGTCGGCCCGCACATCGGCGATGCGCTGCGTGTACTGGGTGCTGTGAATGACGCGCTCGGCCGGCAGACCGTCGAAGACGGCGGGGACGTGGGCGTCCCGGCCCGCACCGATCACGAGGTAGCGGCAGCCGATGGTGTCGCCGTCGGCAAGGGTGACCAGCCAGCCGGCCAGCTCGCCGTCGTCGCCCGTCACCGACTCGACGCCGGCGCATTCGCGGCCGTATTCGACCTGCACCGTCTCCAGTTCATCCGCGACCCACTGCAGGTACTCGGATATCTCGCTGCGGTAGGGAACGAAACTCGCGAGGTTGACGAAAGCGTCGAGACGTTCTTTCGAGTGAAGGAAATTGACGAAGGAGAATCTGCTGCACGGATTGCGCATGGTGACCAGGTCCTTGAGGAAGGACACCTGGCTGAGCGCGTCGGGCAGCAGCATGCCTCGCTGCCACACGATGTCCTGCTCGCGCTCGATCAGCAGGGTGTCACCGGCCAGCTCGGGTGCGAGCTCCTCGACGGCGACCGCCAGCGCCAGGTTCGCCGGGCCTGCACCGACTGCGAGCAGTTCGACATTGCGATGCGCCATGGAAGTACCTCCAGATGGAACAGGTGGACAGGTTCGTACGGTCAGGCAGGACGGTTCGCGTCCTTGCGTTGCCTCCCGGGTGATGACCACATTCCATGGCAGCGCCCGATTGCCCGGAAGGCGTCTCGGCCACGGACAATCAACTCGGCGGCGCCCCTCGCGGGCGGGTTGATTGGCCGGTACCACCGATTACTTCCGGTCAATGCGCGGCCCCATTTCCATGGGGACCAGTGATCAGTTGCGTCACACGCATCCGGCTGGCCGAACCATCCCTCGGGCAGCCGGGCTTCCATCGAAACCCCATGAGAAGGAGCCCTCGTGCCGCTCACCGAGCCCATCACCCCTGCCGGCGCGCTCTACCGTTCCGAGAGCCCGACCCGGGTCGCCACACGCCGCCGTCTGCTGATGTGCCGGCCCCGGCACTACGACGTCACGTACTCGATCAACCCGTGGATGAACCCGCAGCACGCCACGGACAACGCGCTCGCCGTCAGCCAGTGGGAGGGCCTGCGTGACCTGTACCTCGAACTGGGCCACGTGGTCGAGGAGATAGACCCCGTCGAGGGTCTGCCCGACATGGTCTTCGCGGCCAACGGCGCCACCGTCGTCGACGGCAAGGTCTACGGAGCCCGCTTCCGGCACGCGGAGCGCACCGCCGAAGGGCCCGCGTACCTGCGGTGGCTGGAGGGCCGCGGCTACACGGACACGCTCTGGCCGGAGTTCGTCAACGAGGGCGAGGGCGACATCCTCACCGTCGGCCGCCGCCTGCTGGCCGGTACCGGCTTCCGCACGGACCCGCGTTCCCACGCGGAGGCGCAGGAGTTCTTCGGCCTCCCGGTCACCTCGCTGACCCTGGTGAACCCGGAGTACTACCACCTGGACACCGCGCTGTCCGTGCTGTCGGAGGACGAGGTCATGTACTACCCGGCCGCCTTCTCCCAGGGCAGCCAGGCCGTACTGCGCGCGATGTTCCCCACCGCGATCCTGGCCACCGCCGAGGACGCGGCCGTCTTCGGCCTCAACGCCTTCTCCGACGGGCGCCACGTGCTCCTGCCCGCCGCGGCCACCGGCCTGCACGCCAAGCTGCGGGCGCGCGGCTTCGAGCCGATCGGGGTCGAGCTCTCCGAGCTGCTCAAGGCCGGCGGCAGCGTCAAGTGCTGCACGCTGGAACTGCGCGATCGCTGACCGCGCAACCCTTTCGGCGGCGACGGTGTTTCTACCG
>NZ_JBSGZP010000047.1:0-19016 GCF_053611065.1 Streptomyces sp. NPDC054840 | reverse complement strand
GCCCGGGGCCGGTCGGGCGGGTCAGGGACCGACGGTGATCTGCTGCGCCGGATCGGTGGTGTCGGTCACTTTGTAGACCGCGTTGAAGGTGGACGTGGTGGCGCTCGTGGGGCAGCCGAACCCGCCGGTGACCGTGACGGGCACGGAGACGTTCGTGAAGGTGAGGGTCGACGGAGCACCGTTGACCCAGGTGCCGCCGACGTTCGCCGGGGCGGTGGGGGCGGCGGTGACCGTGCAGGAGGCGAGCCCGCTCGTCTGGACCACCAGACCGCCGACCGGCAGGCCCATGGTGGCGGTGATCGGGGCGCCGTCCTGCATCGACACGGACCAGGCGCCACTGGTGGTGACCGTGGGCGTCACTCCCCACATGCTCGAGGTGCACGAGCTGTACGTGGGCGCCGAGATCGGCGACGACACGGATCCGGCCGGGTTGCTGTTGCCGGGGGCTCCCGGCACGCTGCCGGTGGCGACGGAGACCGTACAGGTCACGGTGACCGAACCGGCCTTGAGGGTGGCCTTCCCGCTGAGGGTGGCCTTGAAGGCGTGCCCGGCCGGGGTGACGGTGGTCGACCCGGCCAGCGGTAAGGGGGCGGCGGAGGCGGTGACCGAGGCGAGCGTGATGGCTCCGGCGACGGCCGTCCCGAGGGCGAGCGCGGTGCGCGTGCGGCTCATGGCTGTGCTCCTTGGGGATCGTGGTGCGGGGTGGGGGGAGGGGGTGCGGCCGGGGCGGACTCCGCCTTCCCGGCGCTCCGGGCGGCGTACGGCTGCCAGGCGAACATCAGGCCGCCGCCGAGGATGCCGAGGAGCGTGCCGATCAGGAATCCGCCGAGGTTCGACAGGACCAGAGCGGCGGTGGCGATCAGGGTGGTGAGGACACCCGCGAGGGAACGCTGTGGGGGAGAGAACCAGGCGGTGAGCCCGAGCACGATCATCACGATGCCCATCAGGACCGACGGGATCCCCGCCACCCCCTGCTGGAGCATGATCTTCAGCGGTGCCAGCGGCAGGACGCAGATCCACGACCCGGCCAGGATCGCGAACAGCCCGCCCCAGAAGGGTCTGCTGCGCCGCCACCGCTGGGCGCGCCGCCGCAGGTTCAGAAGCATTCCTTCTTGCCCTTGCTGATGTTCATGCTGAGCCCGGAGAGCTTGAAGGTGCCGGCGTTCGTCGCCCACGCCGTCTGCTGGAGGTCGGTGATGCTGACCGTGTCGGCCTGCTGGGCGAAGAGGTCCTGCATCCCCTGGGCCTCGGCCGGACCCTTGTCGAGGGTGGAGGCGTCGCGGCCGATCTCGATGTTGCTGAAGACCGCGTCGCCCGAGAGCTGGGTCGCGTCGACGAAGAGGTTGCTCGCCTCGACCGGGGACTTGCGCCCGGCGGTGAGGTTGAGCGAGATGTCCCCGATCACCGGGAGCGAGGTGACCACGGACTGGCAGAGGCTGTGGAGCTTGGCCTCCCTGATGGCGGTGACGGCCACCGGGATGAGCTCCTGGCGGGCGTTGACGTCCACGCTGCCGTACTGGGCGAAGCCCTCGCCCTCCAGGCTGCTCGCCGACACCTTGAACTGCTGTCCCGACACGGCGAACGAGGCGGCGAGCACGCCCTGCGCCAGTGCGATGCCGAGGCCGGCGGTCAGGGCGACGGCGGGGACGGTCAGGACGGCGAACCGGCGCCAGCGGACGCGGCCGGAAGCATCGTCGGACGGGTCGGATAAATGGGGAGAACCGGTCATGGGAACGTCCCTTATTTCGGCTGTGCACCGTTGTTACCGACGAGTTGAATGTAAGAGTGCCAATGGGGGTTGGCAAGGTTGTGCGAGTGCACCCTTTGAGCCGACTCCTACTGCTCCGTACGCAGCAGTTCGGCGACCTCCGCGTCCACCCGCCGGGCCATCGCCCGCGCGAACTCCGAGGTCACCACCTCGCCGGCCACCGGCCGCAGGGCCGCCACCGCGGCCGTGATGTGCTGAAGTTGCGTGGCCGAAAGCCGTTTCAGGCCCTCCAGGCCTTCCGGGCCCGCCGCATCGATCACGTAGCGCCGGAACAGCCCCACGAACCGGTCTGCGACCGCCGAGGCCTGCGCCTGTACGAACTCCCCGGCATCCAGGATCTCCGCGAGCGGCACGCCCTGCCGCACCAGCGTCAGCGTGGCGTCCAGCAGTCGGCGGTTCGGGTAAGTGACCAGGTCCCCGTCGATCGTCACGTAGCCGAGCTCGGCCGCCCGCCGGGTGTCCTCCGCCGTCGCGGTCGGACCGAACAGCTCCCGCAACTCGGGCCGGGACAGTGTCACCGGCTCCTCCTGGACCCAGTCCCGGGTCATCTCCCGTTCCAGACCCAGGAGTTGGGACAGTCCGCCGCCCTCCTCCCACGCCTGCAGCAGCTCGGCGATGCCGTTGACCGTGTAGCCACGGCCCAGCAGGTCACTGATCAGCCGTAGCCGGGTCAGGTGATCGTCGGAGTACCAGGCGATGCGGCCCTCCCGGCGCGGCGGCGGCAGCAGCCCGCGCTCCTGGTAGTAGCGCAGGTTGCGCACCTTCACGCCGGCCGCCCGGGCCACGTCCTCCCGGCGGTAGCGCCCGCTGCCACCGCTCGGGCTGTCGGCCGTGCGGTCGGCGGTGCCACCGCTCGGGTCGCCGCTCGTGTCACCGTTTCCGTTCTCCACCTGGCTGCTCACGCGCCAGAGTGTAAGAGGTACCGGCAGGTCACATGGGCCGCGGACGATCCTGCTTGACCGCCCGCAGGACCACGAACTTCGGCTCGCTCGCGACGACTTCGCTGTTGCCGAAGAGCCGGCGCAGGTGAGTGTGGTAGCCCATGTGCCGGTTGGCGACGATCCACAGCTCGCCGCCCGGCCGCAGCACCTTGCGCGACTGCGCGAACATCCGCAGCGCCGTCGCGTCCGTCGTGGCCTGGTGGGAGTGGAAGGGCGGGTTGCTCAGCACCAGGTCGACGGAGGCGGGGGCGAGCATCGCGACGCCGTCGCCGACATGGAACTCGGCGGTGCGCCGGCCCTCGCGGATGTTCGCCCGGTAAGTCGCCCGCGCCGAGGCGACCGCCTGGTAGGACTCGTCGGTGAACACGACCTCGGCGTCCGGGTCGTGGGCCTGGACCGCCGTGCCGACGACGCCGTTGCCGCAGCCCAGGTCCACGACCCGGGCGCCGTCGGTGTTGGTCGGCAGGTTCTGCAGGAAGAAGCGGGTGCCGACGTCGAGCCGGTCGGCGCAGAAGATGCCGGCGTGGTTGACGACGGACAGACCGGAGGCCGATCCGGCGTCCGCGTCCACCGTGTACGTCAGCGGCCACGGACCGGCGGAAGTGGGGCGGGTCGCCCCGGGCGTGCCCGGTGTGCAGAAGATCAGTCGCGCCTTCTTCTCCGCGAGCGAGGTCTTCGTAGGGCCGAGGATCTTCTCGAAGAGGCGCAGGGTGGAGGTGTGGATCTCCTTGACCATGCCGGTGCCCACGACGACGGTGCCCGCGTGCACGTGCGGGGCCAGCCGGTACAGCTGGTCCTCCAGCAGCGCCAGGCTCTTGGGTACGCGCACCAGGAGGACGTCGATGCGTTCCGGAGGCGGGTCCTGGCTGGTCAGCAGGGTCACCGTCGACTTCGAGGTGCCGATACCGGCCCGGTCCAGGTTCGCGGCGGTGGCGGCGCGGGTCAGCGCGGAGTCGGTGATCTGCGTCGGGCGGTGCGCGGCGAGCGCCGTCGTCAGCGTCCCCCAGCGGTCCCCGAGCACCGTGATCCGGCCGGCGGCGGCGGCCAAGTCCACCGGTCCCCGCTCCCCGGTACCGGAGGCGAGGTGGCGCAGCAGGTACTCGTCCGCGGCGTCCCAGGCACGGAGCCGGTCGCGCGGATCCTCGGGGAAGCGGGTGAGCTCGTAGGAGCCGAAGGGTGTGGTGAGGCGGTTCATATGGGCCCCAGGCTATCCGAGCCGGAGGCCCGACCCAGCATGCACGGGGCCGGACGGCGCGCTACTCGGGGAACTCGCCCGCCATGGCGGCCGCCATCCGCAGATAGGGACGGGCCTCGGTGGCCCGGCCCAGCCGCTCCAGGGTGCGACCGAGCATCAGCTGTGCGTAGTCCTCGACCGGCCAGCGCTCCAGGAGGGCGCGGAGCTCGCGCTCGGCGCGGGAGAGCTGGGCGGAGTGGTAGTAGGCGCGGGCCAGCAGCATCCGGGGCCCCAGTTGCTCGGGGGCCTCGCCCGCCAGCGTCTCCAGGATGCGGGCGGCCGTCGCGTACTCCTTCGCGTCGAAGAAGAGCTGGGCGCGCGCCCAGCGCTCGGCCGCCGTCCCGTGCCCGAAGTACGTCGTCGGCGCGTCCATCGCGGCGTCCATCGCGTCCCTTCCGCCGTTCAGGTGGTCTGTCCGCTGCCTCCAACACGTCCTGGCCGTGGAACATTCCGCTCTCCGCCGCCACCGCCTCGGGGCTAGGTTGTCCACATGAGCAATCTCGATCGCCAGCCCGCTCTTTCCGTCTGCGGCGGCCGCGGCTTCGTCGTGTCCGAACCGGTGCGCGAGCTCCTCAGCCCGCGCACGGTCAAGCTCGGGGAGTCCACCGAGGTCCGCCGGCTCCTGCCGAACCTGGGCCGGCGCATGGTGGGCGCCTGGTGCTTCGTGGACCACTACGGCCCGGACGACATCGCCGACGAGCCCGGCATGCAGGTCGCCCCGCACCCGCACTCGGGGCTCCAGACGGTGAGCTGGCTGCACGAGGGAGAGGTGCTGCACCGCGACAGCGTCGGCAGCCTGGAGACGATCCGCCCCCGGGAACTGGGCCTGATGACCTCCGGCCGCGGCATCAGCCACTCGGAGGAGAGCCCGCGCCCGCACGCCCGCTTCCTGCACGGCGCCCAGCTGTGGGTGGCCCTGCCCGACACCCACCGCGACGTGGAACCGCACTTCCAGCACCACGCCGACCTCCCGACGGTCACGGCCCCGGGCCTGACGGCGACGGTCATCCTGGGCACCCTGGACACGGCCACCTCGCCGGGCACGGCGTACAGCCCGATCGTGGGCGCGGACCTGACCCTGACGGCGGGCACGCAGATCGGGCTCCCGCTGAACCCGGACTTCGAGTACGCGGTCCTGTCGATGTCGGGCGAGGCCCACGTGGACGGCGTCCCCGTCCTCCCGGGCTCGATGCTCTACCTCGGCTGCGGCCGAACGGAACTCCCCCTGCGGGCGACCTCGGACGCGAGCCTGATGCTCCTGGGCGGCGAGCCGTTCGAGGAGGAGATCGTGATGTTCTGGAACTGGATCGGACGCTCCCAAGAGGATATCGCACAGGCCCGCGAAGACTGGATGAACGGCACCCGCTACGGCGAGGTGAAGGGCTACGACGGCGCTCCGATTCCTGCTCCGGAGCTGCCCCCAACTCGCTTGAAGCCTAGGGGAAGAGTGCGCTGAACAGCACTGATGTCATCAAGGGTGCGGGCTGTGCGCGGCGGCTCGCATCGTTCCGCTCCCGAGGGTCCGGCGGGAGTCGACACGATCTCTGCAGCGGCATTTTGATCTTGATGTCGAGTCTCATGTGTACCAGGCTGTGGCCAGGTCTAGTCGAACGAATGCTGACCCTTTGCTGACTCTACTGACGAGTAGTTAGATATCTGTAGGGAGAGTCGGACGGTTCCTCGTGGCAGAGGCGCGTCACGCAGAGGTCCGGGTCACGAACCGTTCGGCTGCCCCGGACAGGGCCGGTTCGACTCCTCCTTCAGGCTCGAAGCCCGCCGTTGGCCCGCGGTGGGGGCCGCCCTGCGAGGTTGTAGGAAGTCAACAAGGCGCCGTGCTGGAGCCGCTGCGGTCGACCCAGCAAGGTCCCATGCCTGGCGGCGTGTTCAGTGGGTGCCCACGGGTGCGGTTTGGGGAGGTCCAGGTGTGGCTGTTGGCGGCAGCTCGGCCCACCGGTTGCCACGCCTATTCGTTGAACGGGCCAGGCCGTCCTTCAGGCGAGTGACTCGTCAGCAGGTTCTTCGTCTGCTGGTGGTACAGCAGTTGCACCCGCGCTGACCAGGTGAAACGACAGTTGGTGCGGCCCTCTGGCGGGGCCTGGTCCGGAAATGGTCCGGATCTTGGTGGGGCGGGCGCCCATCCAGGTCACGTCTCGGCTGCAGTGGGAGTGATGGGAGTGATTGGGGGCGATCGGGACCGGACGGGTCAGGTGGGAGGGCCACCCTGGCGTCGGCCACGCAGGATCGACGCGCGGGCGCGGGTGGGCTGCTCCGCGGGCAGGGGGGAGTCGGAAGTCCCGTGCGCCGGCGTCGACCGAGGCGAAGCGGGCCTCACGTCTTCCGGGGCATCGAATGTGATCGACCGGTTACGGAGTGCATGGGTGCTGTGGTAATTGTGGTGATCTTCCGCCGTCGGCCCTGGGGGCGTAGCTCCAACGGCGGGGTGGGGGGTGCGCAGTGGCAGTTGAGGCTGAGGCGGCAGAGGACGCAGAGTCTGATGAAGGGTTCGTGCACCCGATCTTCCGCGTGGCACCTCAGGAGGACATCGGGTCGGACACCCTGGGTAACTACCGGTATCAGGCAGAGGTCGCCGCCCAAATATGCGTGGCGCTGCTGACACAGGAGTCTGTCGAATCGGTGGTCTGCGAGTGGCACGAAGACTTCGTGGTCTCGTACGCCGGCGGTTCGGTCGAACTCGTATCAGTGAAGCACCGCGGAAAGCGGCGGAACCCCTGGAACGTGGCGGATCTGTGCAAGGACGGAGGTCTGGCGCACCTCTTCGACCGATGGCGTGCGTGCGATGGCCTGAGCAACGTCCACCTTCGTCTTGCCACGAACGCCGGCCTCACAACAGGCAAGGGGGGCGCTACCACCCTGAAAGCGATGTGCGGGCCTGACCCACGTATCACTCTTGGGGTGGACGACATGGCCAGCGCCGTCGCCCAGTACCTCTTGAAAGTTCGATGGAAGCAGCCCTACGCCACCATCCCCGAAGTCCCCCAGGTTTCGCGGCTCGCCGACATCGCCATCCCGGACGGCTTCACCGACTTGGTGAAGCTCTTCTTCGCCGCGCTGCATATCGACGATGAACTGCCGTCCCGCCGGCACATCACTGACGTCAATCTCCAGAGCCTCCTCATTCCTGCGATCGCGACCCTGCAGCGGGAACATGTGGATGTCGAGGCCACCTATCGCGCGCTGATCGAGCGAATCGAGCAGTCGAACCGCGACGAGAGCGATCGCGGACAGCTCGCTGTCTACATCGCCGACCCGACGAGGGTCCTGCACAGCGTGCAGATCCAGCAGCGCATCGCGAGGCGCCGGCTGACCAAGGCCACGGTCCTCGACACGTTCGTCTCCAGCCGCTCCATAGTGCCCACCTTCGCCCGCGGCCAGCTGCCGATCGTCGCTCCGGGTGGGGGCAACCTGCGCAAGAAGATGGCCCGCGGGCGTGTTCCAGCGGATGAGGCTGCTCATGCCGAGCGCCTTCGATCAGCCTGGTATGTCGCCTGGTCCCAGCACCGGTCGGGATTGGCGGGAGACACCACGGAGCTGGCCAACGCGAGCTACGAGGTCTTGGACACCGTCTTCGCCTGCCGCGAGCAGGCCGAAGAGGAAGCGTCCGACGGCGCACCCTACGGGCGCCGCATGCACCAGCTGATGACGCGGCTCCTGACACCAGACCTACTTGGTGCCGGGCTTCCGTTTCCCGTCAACGGGCGTCATCTGCGGGGCTTGGCCTACCAGCTCTGTGACGACTGCGACTTCTACTTCTCCGACGTGTTCGACCCCTCTGAGGAGGAGGCGTCGTGACAAGCGCCGGCGACCGTCTGGTGGCGACCACGCGCCTCAGGGACCGGGCCCGTCGACAGGAGCAGTATGAGGCTCACTATCACGAGGCCCGTGTGCTGCTGCTGATCGACCGTTTCACCGGAGTGAAGAAGGGCCTGGAAGGGCTGACCAAACTTGCCAAGCTCGACTTCCTGCTGCGCTACCCGGCCATGCTGGAGCGCCTCCTAGCCGAGGACGGAATTCCGTGGCCGGACGGAGCCCAACCCACCTCCGCTGAACGCCTATCCGTCGAGAGCCGCATGACCCGCTACAAGTACGGGCCCTGGGACCACCGCTATTACACCGTCCTGGGATCCCTGGCTGCCCGCGACCTGATCACCTACGGCAGGACTGACCGGGCCGAGTTCCGCATCACAGCATCCGGCGCAGTCGCCGCGGCAATGCTGGCCGAGACGGACGAGTGGTCCGTGGTGGCGAAACGCATCACTCTTCTTAAGAAGCACTTCAACAAGTCAGGTACGACCCTGAAGACCCTCATCTACGACCGTCTGCCGGACGCGGTCGACAGGCCCTGGCGGACGGAGATCTGAAATGGCAGTCCACCTTCGCTTCCGCTCCCTCACCGTCACCACCGCCGACGCCGAGAAGACCTACTGCTTCGACGGGCCGGCCACCGTCGTCAGCGGTCCCAGCGGCACAGGCAAGTCCAGCCTGCTGATGCTGCTCAAGCATGTGGTGGGTGGCAAAGCCGTACTGACCCCGGCCGTCCGCGATCACGTCATCTCTGCCCGTGCCGAGGTCTTCATCGGCGAGCAGCACGTGATCCTCAAGAGGACCGTGAACGACGCCCGCTCCGGCCAGGTCGAGGTCCTGGATCCAGGGACCCTGGCCATGCGCAACACCTACGCCGTACAAGCGGACGGCGACCTGCCACCCTTGTCGGACTACCTTCTGGCGGCCCTCGACTTCCCCCGCGAGACGATCCCCGCCAGCCGCGACGGCAAAGCCACAACGCGGGACCTCACGTTCACCGATCTCTTCGCCTACGTGTACCGGGAAGCCCGCAACATTGACCGCGAAGTCGTGGGACACCTCGACACATGGTTCAAGACCAAACGCACCGCCCTCTTCAAGCTGATGTTCGCGCTCACCGACAGCACCGTGCTGGAACTCAGCCGGAAGCTGGGCGAGCTCAAGGAGGAGCTCCGCAAGAAGACGGACGAATACGAGAACGTCAAGAACTTCCTCGGTGCGACTGACCCCCGCACCGAGGACCAACTGCGGGCCGAGCTCACCAGTCTGCGGGACATGCTGCAGCGAGCCGATGCAGCGCTGGCATCACTGCGCCATGGACTGGAGGAGAGCACCGCAGCCGACGCCGTCCTTCGCCAAGACCTGCGTGCGGCAGTGGACAGTGCCCGCGACGCCGCCCAGGACGTCCTTGCGGCAGAAGAGCTCGTGGAGGCCCGTGCCGCGGTCGTCGCCCAGGTCGAGCTCGACCTGGCCCGACTCGACCGCTCCACCACCGCCATTGAGAAGCTGTCGCCCTTCGACTTCGTCGTCTGCCCACGTTGCATGCAGCGCCTCAGCAGCCGCTCCGTACCCGAGGACCACTGCGTGGTCTGCCTTCAGGACGACCCACACGACCAAGACGTCGATCCCGCCGCTATCGCACAGACCCGAAGGAACCTTGACCTTCAGTTTCAGGACGCCCGAGCCGTGCTCGAAGCCGATAGCGCTGTCCTGGAAGCCGCACAACAACGAGCCCAGCAAACCGACTTCCTCGCCCACAGTCTGCGCCGTTCACTCGACGCACAGACCCGCGACCTCGTGGCACCCCGCTTCGACGCCATCGCAGACGCCAGTGCCCGCGCGGCCTCCCTCAGGGCAGCCATCGACTCCGTGACCCAGCTACGAGACTCCTGGACGCGGGCACACGCGATCGCACGAGACGTCCGAGCCATCAAGGAGCGGCGAACCCGCGCAACCGCTGAGAAGAAGGCCCGCACAGCCGAACTCGCTGCGAGACAAACCCTCGTGAGCGACCTTGGCCGAGACTTCAACACGATGATCTCGCACCTGCGCCCTGCACCGTGGATCCAGTCCGCGACCATCGACCCGTCGTCCTATTTGCCGGTAGTGGACCACGTCTCGTTCGAGAGCCTTCAGGCCGACGGCGGGGGGATCGTGACCTGCATCAACGTCGGGTACAGCCTCTCCCTGCTGGAGTTCGGCATCACACACCGAGACGTCCGGGTGCCGTCATTGCTGATCATCGACTCGCCTCGAAAGGCGTCCGGGAGCAACCTGGACGACCAGGCGCGCGGGCATCGGACCTACCAGCGCTTCCAAAAACTCGCCGAGGTCCACGGCCCTCAGGTCCAGCTGATCATCGCCGACAATGATTCGGCGCCCACCCCGGGCGCAGCTTTCGGCAAGATCGAACTTGACTACGACAATCCTCTCGTCCCAGGCGTAGCCCACCCAGGACCCGAGCACACGCACCGTGCCGAAGATGAGTCGTGATCAGGCTGCTCGGGACTGGAGTGAGTACCTGTCAGGTGTTGCCCGTCCCCGTGCAGATCTTGCGGTGGGGATCAGGACTGGCTGCGAGTGGCGAGGCTGTTGAGCAGGGCGGCGCCGCGTTCGGCGTCGTCGACGCTCACGGCGAACTCCGGTCCATTACGGGGCCGGACGACCAGGCATTCCCCGGCGCGCAGCATGACGGTGGTTCCGACACCGCTGAGCCGGTAGCCCCAGCCGCCGACCTGTGCGGGGGTGCGGGTCTCCGCGCGGGCCGCGGCGATGTCGTGCACGGCCCAGCGGCGCACCGGCCATCCAAGTGGGCCGAAGGCCACCTCCAGACCGGTCTGGGTCACGCGAGCCTGTACGGCGGAGCAGCCCAGGGTCAGGACGGAGACGAGCGCGAAGGGGGCGACCAGTGCCCACTGCGGGCCGGTCAGGCCGACCGCCCCCGCCAGTGCGGCGGCCGCGGCGATCACGCCGGCGAGTGCGGCGGTCAGGTGGAGCCAGCGGTTCGTGGTGCGGGAGAGCCAGGCGAGGCGTTCCCCGTCGGGTAGGGGCATGGCGGGCAGGGCCCCGGCTGGGCGGCCCGCATCGGCGGCCGTGCGCCGCCCTGTCAACCGGCCGAGCAGGCCGGCCGTGAGTGCGGCGGCCGCTGTGATCGCGATCCCCGCCCCCACTGATCCGGCATCCCGCCAGTCGGCGCGGTCCAGGTTGGCGTGCACGATCGCCGCCTGGGCTCCGACGAGGACGACCCCGCCGGACAGCAGGGTGATTCCGGCCCACGGCCCGGCGGCCTGCCGACTCCCGGACCGGCCGGTGAGGGCGAGGGCGAGTACGAGAACCGCCCAGATCAGTGCCGGGAACACGACGGCCGCCCACATGGGCATCGAGCCGTCCGGGTTGCTGCCGCTCCAGTGGGTGGCCAGCCGCGGCGGCAGCCGGTCGGCGGCGGCCACCGGAAGTCCGACCAGCGCGAACAGCACCCCCACGGCCCAGGCGGCGGCTCCCCAACGGGACCCGGCCCTCAGCTTCTCCGTCCGGTCGGTCACGACAGCTCCTTGATCATCTCGATGAGATCGCTCCTGCTGTAGCCCAGGCGGGCCGCGTCGGCGACCAGTTCGCGTGCTCTTTCGAGCAGTTGAGACCGTCGGCCGGCGGCTGCGGCGACCGTGACCCCGCGTCCGCGCCGGAATTCCAGCACCCCTTCGTCCCGCAGGGTGCGCAGCCCGCGCAGGACCGTGTTGGTGTTCAGGTCCAGGGCCTTCGCCAGTTCGCGGGCAGGCGGCAGTCGGTCCCCGGGAGCGCACTCGCCCTCGGAGACGGCCCGCCGGATCGCCCCTGCGACCTGCTCGTGGAGGGGGCGGCTGTCGGTGGTGTCCAGTCTGAGCAGCATGGTGCTAATAAGGCTAGCACCATTCATTGTTCTGTGAGGAGTCGCCGGTGGCTCTGTGGGGGCAACTCCCCTGTGGAGCGGTTGTTTTCGGCTACTCCTTGACGCGTTGCTGACGTACTCTTAATGCCAGGTGTGCCGGGAAGCCTGGTCGGCAGTCAGATACGCATGGGCCCGTCCATGTGCTTGGCTCTCGCCGAGAGGCATTCCCCCTATGACCGCCATGCAGCGCCCTGCTGTGCCTACCCCCGTCGGCCGCCGTGGCCCACGCCGCTCCATCCTCTTCTTCGCGTTCGCCTTCGCGGTCATCGCCGATCCCGTCTCCTCGGTCGCGTATGCCATCGAGGCAGCCCTGCGCGCCCTGCACGGCGACCTCGCGCTGCTGCTGCCGACGATGGCCCTGGTCGTAGGGCTGGTCGTGGTGGTCACCGCGAACTACTGGCAGCTCGTACGCCGCTTCCCCCAGGGCGGCGGGGCGGCGGCCGCGGCCGGGCGGGCCTTCGGGCCGCGCTGGACGTTCGTACCGATCGGCGCCCTGGTCGTCGACTTCGTGCTGACCATCGGGATCTCCATCGCGGCCGCTGCCAGTGCCGTGATCGCGCTGTTCCCGGGCCTGGCTCCGCTCCGGGTCCCCCTCGCGCTGCTGCTGCTCCTGGTCGTTGCGGGGCTCACCTGGTTCGGGCACGGCGGACGGCTGCTCTTCGCCGTGATGACCGTGCTGTTCGTGCTCGTCTGCGTCGCCGTACTCGTCCATGGCTTCGTCTCGCCGCACGCGATCGGCAGCGCCTCCACCGACCCGGGCCGCTCCGCCGCTCTGGCCGTGGTCCTCGCCTTCCCCGTCGCCATGGCCCTGGCCACTGGGGTCGAGGCCCCGTCGACGGCAATCGCCCAGCTCGGCCAGCTCGACGACACCCACCGCCGCCGTTTCGGGCGCGGCACCCTCGCCCTGCTCCTGGTCATCGTCGGCGGTCTGACCCTGGGCCTGACCGCGCTGGCCGTGCGCCTGCACATCGGCATCCCTGGTGAGGACTCCACCCAGATCGCCGACATCGCCCGGGCCGCCGCCGGTTCCGGCTGGCTCTACGGAGCCTTCCAGCTCACCAGCGCCCTTCTCCTGCTGGCCGCCGCCAGCTCCTCCTTCCAGGCCGGCCCGGGTCTGCTCAAGGCGCTGGCCGGCACGGCCGTCCGTCCCGGCGTACTGCCCACCGTTCTCGGCCGGACCAACCGCCACCACACCCCGTACTGGTCCGCCGTCGTCTACCTCGCGGCGGCGGCCCTGATCATCGTGGCCGCCGCGGGGGAGGAGCAGGAGCTCGTCCTCTTCTACGCGGTCGCGGTCTTCGTCAGCTTCCTGGTCGGCCTGCTGGCCATGACCCGCTTCGCCCGTACGGAGCGCAAGACCGCCCTCGCCTGGGTCAACGGCCTCGCGGCCGCGGCGGTGGCCTTCACCCTCCTCGTGAACCTGCTCCGCGGCTGGCCCGTACTCTCCCTGGCCGCCACCCTGCTCATCGCGGGCGCGCTCTACCTGCGCTGGGCCCGGGCCGGCCGTCCCTCGGGCATCGAGGACATCGAGGCCCGGGCCGAAGCCGACTGACCAGAAGGCAGCCGCCGCCTCAGCCCTTCGGCGCCGCCTCCTCGCGGGCCGGCTCGTCGCGGACGGGTTCGCCTCGGCGGTAGGCGCCGGGGGCGCGGGCTGCCGGGTGGTCGGCGCGGGTGGAGGAGGTCAGCTGCCAGGGGACGCTGGTGACCATGACGCCCGGGGTGAACAGGAGTCGGCTCTTGAGCCACAGCGCTGACTGGTTGTGGAGGAGGTTCTCCCACCAGTGGCCGACGACGTACTCGGGGATGAACACGCTGACGATGTCCCGCGGGCTGTCCCGGCGGATGTCGCGTACGTACTCGACGACGGGGCGGGTGATCTCCCGGTACGGGGAGTCGATGACCTTCAGCGGGGTCTCGATACCGTACTCGTCCCACTGCCGCTGGAGCGCGCCGGCGGATGCGCGGTCGACGGCGACCGTCAGTGCCTCAAGCCGGTCCGCGCGCATGGCGCGGGCGTACGCCAGGGCGCGCAGGGTCGGCTTGTGGATGGTGGAGACGAGCACGATCGCGATGACCCGGGGCGGCGGGGCCATCTCGGCGCGCGGATCGGTGACGGCGAGCTCGGCCGCGGTGCTGTCGTAGTGGTGGCGGATGCCGCGCATCATCACCCACAGGACCAGGGCGGCGAGTACGGCGAGCCAGGCGCCCTGGGTGAACTTGGTGGCCAGGACGATGATCAGGACCAGTCCGGTCACGCAGGCGCCGAGCCCGTTGATGGACCGCGTGACCATGTGGCGGCGGCGTTCGGCCACATCCGGCTCGGTGCGCAGCTCGCGGTTCCAGTGCCGGACCATGCCCAGCTGGGAGAGCGTGAAGGAGGTGAACACGCCCAGGATGTAGAGGTGGATGAGGTCGGTGACGTTCGCCTTGTAGCCCCACAGGAGGAGTCCCGCGACGGCGGCCAGGGCGATGATGCCGTTGGAGAAGGCGAGCCGGTCGCCGCGGTTGTGCAGCTGGCGCGGCAGGTAGCGGTGCTGGGCAAGGATCGAGGTGAGCAGCGGGAAGCCGTTGTACGCCGTATTCGCGGCCAGGATCAGGATCAGGGCGGTCGCTGCCTGGATGAAGTAGAAACCGAAGCTGTCCGAGCCACCGAAGACGGAGGCCGCGAGCTGGGCGATGACGGTCCGCTGCGTGTACCCCTCGCAGTCCGCCAGCCCGGTCAGGCGGCAGGGGTCCTCGACGATGTGCACCTTCGCGACCACGGCCAGGGTGGTGACGCCGACGAACATGGTGATCGCGATGATGCCCATGGCCGCCATGGTCTTCGCGGCGTTGACGGCTTTCGGCTTGCGGAAGGCCGGCACGCCGTTGGAGATGGCCTCGACCCCGGTCAGCGCCGTACAGCCGCTGGAGAAGGCCCGCAGGACCAGCATCAGCAGCGCGAAGCCCGCGAGGTTCGCGTCGGCGGGGTCGGGCTCGACACCGTACGCGGCGCTCTCCGCGACCGGCGCGTCGCCCAGCAGGTACCGGAAGAGCCCGGTGCCGACCATGATCAGAACGCCGCCGATGAACAGGTACGTGGGGGTGGCGAAGGCCCGGCCCGACTCGCGTACGCCGCGCAGGTTCATCGCCGTGAGGAGCACGACGAAGCCGAGGGCGAGGAACACACGGTGCTCGGCCAGGTCCGGCAGCGCCGAGATGATGTTGTCCACGCCGGAGGCGACCGAGACCGCCACCGTCATGACGTAGTCGACCATCAGCGAGGCAGCCACGACCAGGCCGGCCGACGGCCCGAGGTTCGTCGAGGCGACCTCGTACGAGCCGCCGCCGCTCGGATACGCGCGCACGACCTGCCGGTACGACAGCACCACGACCGTCATCAGACAGACGACGGCCAGCGCGATCCACGGCGTGAAATGCAGGTACGCCAGCCCGCCCAGCGTCAGCACCAGCAGGATCTCCTGCGTCGCGTACGCCACCGAGGACAGCGGGTCGGAGGCGAAGATCGGCAGGGCTAGGCGCTTGGGCAGCAGGGTCTCACCCAGCTCCTCGCTGCGCATGGCCCGGCCGATCACCAGGCGTTTGAGCAGACCAGTCACATTGAACACGCCGCGAGCGTATGTACCAGGGCCAGATCACGCGCGTCCGAAGCGGACGGGAGGCACCAGGCTTCCCGAATGGGGGTCACGAAGGCAGGCAAATGGCGGTGCGGGCCATACTCACGCCGGGACTGGCGTGTCCCGGAGCCCGTGTGCAACAGCCCGGCCGGTGACGTGGTGGACGTACTCGTGGGCCAGTCGGAAGCCGGCCGTCCAGGCCAGCAGGCGGCTGGGCCGGTTGTCGCGGGAGCAGCACCAGCTCGCGGTGTGTCCACGTGCCGCGATATCGGCTGTCAGGCCGGCGACGCAGGCCAGTGCCAGGTTCTCGCGACGACGGTCGGGCAAGGTGACCACCGCGATGTCCTCGTAGGCGCTGCCGAGGAGGTAGGTGCATGCCACGGAGAGGATCCGGCCCTTGGTGAACGCGGCCCAGGCGTGGCCGGAAGCGGCGAGCTTTGCGGGCCCGCCCCAACTGGCTTGTATCCAGGCACATTCGGAGTCCAGGTCGGCCAGCGCCGGAGCGTCTTCAGGCGTCAGCCGCCGCACCGTCACTCCGCGCGGCGGCCGTGGGAGGGACACCTGCTCCCGGTGGACGTACACCATCCGTTCCCACGGGACGACGCGCTCGAACGCGGAGTCGAGGGCTGGCCAGAACTGCACGGGTGCCTCGACGTACTGGCTCGCGAAGCGGGAGAGCGCGGCCGGGGCGAGCGCACCGGGATCACCCCGCAGCAGCACGTGGTCCGCGCAGCTGACCGCGAGGGCCCGGGGCCGGTCGGGGTGGTCGGCCCACCAGTGGCCGGCCCCCGTGGTCAGTACGTGCTCGGCGAGAGTCCCGGGGCCAGGCGAGCCGGTGGGAAACCAGCGGCTCAGGGCAGCCGGCTGCTGCGGCGCGATCTCGATCACGGACTCTCTCCAGGGGGTGGCGGCTGACGCGGGTCGGCCATGTGCCCGTCAGCGCCCTGTCAAGCGGACGGCTAGAGGGTCCTGCTCCCAGGCATGCGAGGGAAGAGCGAGTGGAGCACGATGGACGTATCCGGACTCGCCAAGCTGGAGAAAGTCGTGGTGCTGATGCCCGGCAAAGATCCAACGCTCAGCAGCAAGCGGCAACTGGTCCAGGCGGTAGTCACCGTCACGCTGGCCACCAGTGCGCTGTTTCCGGCCAACGGTTTCGCGCTGGCCGCGATGCAGGCCCACGCCACCCCGACGGTCGCGGGCACCGCCGTGGCAGCAGCCCCCGCTCAGAGTCAATACGACCGGATCGCCATTCAGACGCTCGACGACATCGTGAACGGCAACTTCACCGCGGCCACAGCCCACTTTGATGCGACGATGCGCGAGCTACTGCCCCCGGACGCCCTCGCAGGGGCGTGGGAGACTTACCAGGACAAGTTTGGTCCCTATCAGTCGCACGGGGATCCCCAGCACGTCGCATTCGGCGAATTCACCGTGGCCAACATGCCGCTGCGCATGGAACACCAGCCCGGGGAGTTCCGCGTGACCTTCCACAAGGACGGAAGCATCGCTGGTCTGCTGTTCCTTGAGACAGGGGTGCCGATCTCCGTCGTCAGTTCAGCCCGCGGCCCGTTCAGGTAGAGCTGCCGCGGAGCGGCGGCCGTGCCGGTGGGTGGCGATGCCCAGCAGCAGGCAGCCGGTGACGGCCAGGACCCCCGCGGCTGCCGTGCAGGCGAGGGATACGCCGGGGGAAGCATCGGCAAGGCGAGGGACCGCGTTGAGCGGGGCCACGGAGTAGATCGCCAGCACACACCAGCCGCGCGGTCGTACCGGTGCCAGTCGACCGCGCAGGCGGAGCGGTATCCGGTCGGCGGCCAGGGCGATGCCGATGGGCAGCAGCGTGACGGAGAACAGGACGAGGCCGGTCAACTGCCAGTTCATGGCTGGAGAACTCCGAATTGTCGTGAGGGCGGACAGGCGGGCACGGCGGCTACGTGGTGGCGGCAGCCGGGAGGTCGGGGAGGGCTGGAGGGCCACCGCCCGCTATGGGGAGCGTAATGACCATGGTGAGGCCGCCGCCGGGGGTGTCCTCGGCGGTGAGCGTGCCGCCGATGGCCTCGGTGAAGCCGCGGGCGACGGCGAGGCCGAGGCCGACTCCGGCGCCGCGCGGGGCGTCGCCGTGGCGCTGGAAGGGTTCGAAGATCCGCTCCTTGGCCTCCTCGGGGACACCTGGGCCCCGGTCGACGACGCGCAACTCGACGCGGTGGGCGAGAGCGCTCGCGGAGACCTGGACGGGCTGGCCATCGGGGCTGTACTTGACGGCGTTCTCGACGACGTTGGCGACGGCCCGCTCCAGGAGGCCGCGGTCGACGGCGACCATGGGAAGCGTCTCGGGAATGTCGAGTTCGACGCTGTCCTCCGGTACCCCGCCCAACGCCATCGGGACGACCTCGTCGAGGTCGGTCTCGCGGATGAGCGGGACGACGGTGCCGGTGCTGAGGCGGGACATGTCCAGGAGGT
The DNA here is from genome assembly GCF_053611065.1 of Streptomyces sp. NPDC054840. Taxonomy (NCBI): domain Bacteria; kingdom Bacillati; phylum Actinomycetota; class Actinomycetes; order Kitasatosporales; family Streptomycetaceae; genus Streptomyces; species Streptomyces sp. NPDC054840. The sequence goes on along the minus strand of NZ_JBSGZP010000047.1, from coordinate 1,252 downwards.
TCCCGATCAGGGCGGCGAGGCGGTCTGCGCCTTCCTCGATGCCTTCGAGGAGCTCGGCCTTGTCGTCCTCGGACCATGCGACGTCGTCGGAGCGCAGGGACGAGACGGAGGCTTTGATGCCGGCGAGCGGAGTGCGCAGGTCGTGGCTGACGGCGGCGAGCAGGGCCGTACGGATGCGGTTGCCCTCGGCGAGTTCACGCGCCTTGCCCGCCTCGTCCACGAGGCGCTGGCGGTCGAGCACGACGGCTGCCTGGGCGGCGAAGGCGCCGAGCACCCGGCGGTCCTCGGCGGGCAGGACCCGGCCCGAGAGGGCCAGGGCCATGTGGTCGCCGATGGGCAGGTCGACGTCCGCGTCCTCGGGGCGGCGAGGCGGGGTGGCGCCGACGGATGCCGCCGTGGTCCAGGAATCGACCTCGCTGGTGCGTTCCAGGAGTGCCACGGAGTCCATGGCGAAGGTCTCGCGGAGTCGTTCGAGGAGGGCATCGAGGGAGTTCTCGCCGCGCAGGATGCTGCCGGCGAGGAAGGAGAGGATCTCGGACTCGGCGCGCAGCCGGGCCGCCTGGTGCGTACGTCGGGCGGCCAGGTCGACGACGGAGGCCACGGACACTGCCACGCCGACGAAGATCGCGATGGCGACGATGTTCCTGGGGTCGGCGATGGTCAGCTGATGGAGCGGCGGGGTGAAGAACCAGTTCAGGAGCAGAGAGCCGAAGGCCGCCGAGGCGAGGGCGGGGAGAAGTCCCCCCAGGATGGCTGCCGCCACGGTGAAGGTCAGGAAGAGCAGCATGTCGTTGGCGAGCCCGAGATCCGGGAGGACCTGGCTGAGCAGCAGCGTGAGGAGGGCCGGGCCGGCGATGCCGGTCGCCCAGCCCCAGATGATGCGCGAGCGTCCCAGACGTCCACGGCGGGCGACCGGCAGGCCGCGGCCCTTGGCGGCCTCGTCGTGGGTGACGATGTGGACGTCGAGGTCGGGTCCGGATTCGCGGGCGACGGTGGCGCTGACCCCGGGACTGAAGACGGACTGCCAGGATCGGCGGCGGCTGACGCCAAGCACGATCTGGGTGGCGTTGCACCCGCGGGCGAACTCCAGCAGTGCGTCGGGGACGCTGTCGCCTATGACGTGGTGGAAGGTGCCGCCGAGGTCCTCGACCAGCGTGCGCTGGACGGCCAGTTCCTTGGGCGAGGCGGAGGTGAGGCCGTCGCTCGCGGCGATGTAGACGGCCAGGACCTCGCCGCCCGCGCCCTTTTCGGC
>NZ_JBSGZP010000046.1:0-19195 GCF_053611065.1 Streptomyces sp. NPDC054840 | reverse complement strand
CACCGACCCTCTGCCACGGTCTCGCCGGACTGGTCGTGCTGACTCTGGAGTTCGCCCCGTGGAGCGCCGTCGCCCGCGCGCACCTGCCGCACCTGGTCGGGGACCTCCTCGACCGCCACGAGCCGGACCGCCCGCTCGGTTTCGCCGACCTGGAGGAGCCCGGCAAACCCGTCGACGACCCGGGACTCCTCACCGGTGCCACCGGCGTCGCGCTCACGCTGCTCGCCGCCACCGGCGACCGGCGGCCCGCATGGTTCCGCGCCTTCCTCGGCCGGTGACCGCCATGACCCTGTACGAGCCCGTCGGCTTCTTCCTCCTGCGCTCCCCGACCCTGCCGGCCCGCACCTGGCTCGACGTGACCGCGGACCCCGACAACACCCCGCGGGCCCTCGTCGACCTCGCCCGCCGTCCCGACGTCACGCGCGCTCTGCTCGTCGCCAGCGAGGACATGACCGACAGCCTTGACCGGATCGGCGACCTCGGCGAGAAGCGCCTGCGCCGGCTGCACTCCGGGCTGCTGCGTTACGTCACGCGCATGGCGACCCGGCCCACCCCCTTCGGGGCCTTCTCCGGTGTGGCGATGGGCGAATTCGGCCCCGCCACCACCGCCCGGCTCGGCCGGCCCGAGCAGCACCGGCTGCGCGTGCGCGCCGACATGGGCTGGCTGCTCGGGCTGATCAAGCGCCTCGACGAATCCGACGACGTGCTCCGCAGGCTCCGGCTCGTCCTCAACCCGATGGCGGACACGGCCGGCGACCGCGTGGTCCTGCCGCAGGCCGACAAGTACGGCCGGCACGACGCCCGCAGCGTGCGCATCCGGGCCACACCCGCCGTCGAGCTCGTCATGCGGACCGCCGCCACTCCCGTCCCGTACGAGCGGATCACCGCCGAACTCGCCGCCGCCTTCCCCGAGGTCACGGCCGAGACCGTCGAGGGCCTGGTCCGGCAGATGTGGGACCTCGGCTTCCTCATCAGCGACCTGAGGCCACCGCAGACCGCGGAGCGGCCCGAACACCACGTCCTGAAAAGGCTCACCGGCATCCCCGCCGCACAGGAGACGGCCGAACGGCTCAGCGCCGTCGCCGACCTCGCCGACCTGGCGGACGACGCCGCCTCCCTGCGCCGGCTCGCCGCCGCACAGCGGGATCTCGTCCCCGGACACGACGGCCGCTCCTACCAGGCCGACACGGCGCTGCATCTGGACGAGCCCGTCCTGAACGCGTCCATCGGCGAGGCGGCGGCAGAGGCCGTCGGCGTCCTGGTGCGCCTGAGCGCCGCCCACGGCAGGCGCAACCACCTGACGCGCTACCGCGAGGAGTTCACCGAACGCTACGGCGAAGGCACCCGCATCCCGGTGCTCGCTCTGCTCAGCCCCGACACCGGGCTCGACGCCCCGCCGACCTACACCAATCCGCCGCGCAGCATCGAACTGCCGGCGGCGACGCCCGAGCACACCGCCCGGCTGGACGCCCTGCTCGTCGAGTTCGCCCAGCAGGCCTGGTGGGACAAGTCCTCCGAGGTCGAGCTGACCGACGCCTGGCTGGAGCGCCTCGCCCCGCGCGGGCCGGTGCCCGACCCGCCGCCCGCCATGGAGGTGTACCTCCAGCTGCACGCCGCCGACCGCGCCGCCCTCGACCGGGGCGACTGGCGGGCCGTCCTGCGCTACGACAGTCTCACCTACGGCGGCCGCACCTTCGGGCGCTTCAGCGAGCTGCTGGGCGAGCGCACCTCCGAGCGGCTGCGCGGATACGCCCGCGCCGAGGAGGCGCTCTTCCCCGATGTCGCCTACGCGGAGCTCGCGTTCCTGCCCCCGTACGGCCGGGCGGCCAACATCACCCTGCGCCCCGCCGTCCGGCCGTACGAGATCCCCGTCAACACCGCCCCGTCCGTCGGCCCGGACCAGGTCCTCCCGCTCGACGACATCCTCGTCGGCGTCAGCGGGGACCGGTTCCACCTGTGGTCCCGGAAACTCGACCGGGAGGTCGTGGTCGCCCAGCACCACATGCTCAGCCCGACGATGGCGCCGAACGTGGCCCGATTCCTGCTCGAGGCCTCCCAGGACGGCTGCGTCATGCCCTCCGGCTTCCACTGGGGCCCCGCCGAAGCGGCCCCCTTCCTGCCGCGCGTCACCCGCGGGCAGATCGTCCTGCGCCCCGCGCAGTGGCGGCTCACCGCAGGACCCGCCACCACGGACACCCCGGACGCGCACGGCCGGGCCGGTAGCGCGGCACCCGCAGCCGGCACACCGTCCGCGCACCCGCTCGACGACCTCGACGGCTGGCGCCGCCGCTGGAACGTGCCCCGCCACGTCTACCTCGTCGAATCCGACCAACGGCTGCTGCTGGACCTCGACCACCCCGCCTGCCGCGCCGAGATCCGAGCGGAGCTGAACGCGCGCCGCACCCTGGTCCTCCATGAGATGCTGCCGTCGTTCGACGGCATGTGGCTCCAGGACGCCGACGGCGAGCGCTACGCCGCCGAGGTCGTCGTGCCCGTCCTCGCCCGCGACGCGCGACGCGTCACCCGCGCTCCCGTGCCGCGGCAAGGCCGTGAGGTGCCCGTGAAGCGTCATCTGCCCGGTGGTGCCTGGACGTTCCTCAAGGTCTACGCGGCACCCGAGCGGCAGGACGAGATCATCGCCGGCCCGCTGCTCGACCTCGTCGCGGGACTGGGCCGCGAAGGACTCCTGGACCGCTGGTTCTACATCCGCTACGCCGACCCCTTCCCGCACCTGCGCCTGCGGGTCCGCGGCACCGACGCCGACCGTACCCTCACCCGCGTCACCGCGTGGGGGCGCGATCTCGCGGCCCGCGGACTCGCCCGGGACATCGAACTCACCGGATACGCACCGGAGATCGCCCGTTACGGCGGACCGGAGGTCTTCGACACGGCCGAGCGGCTCTTCGCGGCGAACAGCGAAGCCACCGCCCTGCTGCTGTCGCGACAGCCCGACATCAGGCCCGAGTTCCTCGCCGTCGCCGCCCTGGACACCCTCCACACCCAGTGGGGCGTGCCGCCGGGCGGCGCGCTCACCCACCACACCGGCGGCCAGGAGGAGTCCGTCGTCCGGGACACCCGGACGCTGTTCCGCGAACACCGCGCCTACCTGTGCGAACTCCTCAGCCCGTGGGAGCGCGACCCGCACGAGGAAGGGCGGGCCCACCGGCTCCTCCTCCAGGAGACGTTCGCCGCGCAGGCCCCCGCCGTCGCCGAGACGGCCGCAGCCGTCCGCGAGGCGGCCCGCCGTGGCCTCCTGGTCGGCTCCGAAGACGCGATCCTCGCCGCCCTCGCGCACATGCAGATCAACCGGCTCCTCCCCATCGACCTCCAACGGGAGGCCCGCAGCCATGTCCTGTGGGCCCATGTCCGGCGCGCCGTCCGGGGCCGGGCGGCCGCGAAGGCGAGGGAGGACCGATGATCTGGCTGCGCGTGAGCACGCTGTTCTGGCGGCTCAGCCCGCTGCGGGTATCGGCCTTCACCGGCGTCTCCCTCCTCCTCGCCCTCATACCGGCCGCGCAGATCGGGCTGGTCGCCGCCGCCGTGCAGGGCGTGGCCGACGCCGTCGCCGGCGACCGGGACGCCGGACGGGCCGCGCTCATGGCGGGCGCCGGCCTTCTCGGGGTGGGCCTCGCCAGCCATGTCCTGGGCACCTTCCTGCAGTACCTCGACACCCTCCTGCGGCTCGAACTCACCGCACGCATCGGCGAATGGGTGATGCGCAAGGGCACCATGCTCGACCTGCAGCAGTACGAGGACGCCGAGGTCTACGACAAGATGCAGCGCGCCTTCCAGGAGAGCAGCGGAGGCCGCGTCTACCAGGTCTTCACCCAGCTCCTGGAGGTCGCGAGGGAGTTGGTCACCCTGATGACCGTCAGCGTGGTGCTGTTTTCCTGGAGCCCCTGGATCGCCCTGGTGATCCTGCTTTCGCCCATGCCGTCGGTCGTCTCGTACATGCTCTTCAGCCACAGGGCGTACGAGATCGAGTACGACCGGACCGCCGACCGGCGACGCGTGTACTACTACCAGCACCTCACCACCACCGACCACTCCTACAAGGAGGTCCGCCTCTTCCAGCTCGGCCCGCACCTGGTGGACCTCTACACCCGGCTCATCCGCACCTTCTTCGACGTCGACCGCCGTCTCGCCCGCCGGCAGTCCGTGCTCGGCGGCGTCCTCGGGCTCCTCAGCGTCGCCGCCTCCTCCGGCGCCGTGCTCTGGGCGATCCACACCACGACGCAGGCCGGGCAGGTCGGCCAGCTCGCCGGTTACCTCCAGGCCGTCGGTTCGATCCAGGTCTCCGCCCACGGCATGTTGCTCGGCATCGCCGCGCTCTACAAGGACAGCCTGTTCCTCGGCAATCTCTTCGACTTCTTCGCCCTGCCCGAGCGTCAGATCAAGGGCGGCACACGTCCGTTCCCGGACACGCTCCGCAAAGGCATCGAGTTCCGCGACGTGCGCTTCGTGTACCCCGGTACCGGCCGTGTCGTCCTGGACGGCGTCAGCTTCATCCTGCCCGCGGGCGAATGCGTCGCGCTGGTGGGGCAGAACGGCTCCGGCAAGACGACGCTGGTCAAGCTGCTCACCCGGCTCTACGAACCGACGAGCGGCCAGATCTTGATCGACGACGTCCCGATCGAGGAGTACGACCTCGACGACCTGCAACGGCACATCGGCGTCATCTTCCAGGACTTCATCCGCTACGAGCTGCCCGTCCGCGACAACATCGGCTTCGGCAGTGTCGAAGCCCGCGAGGACACCGCGCGCGTCGCCTCGGCGGCACGGGCCGCCGGCGCCGACGGGTTCGTCGAGGCGCTGCCCCGTGCCTACGACACGACGCTCGGCCGTCACTTCGAGGACGGCCACCAGCTCTCCGGTGGCCAGTGGCAGAAGATAGCCCTGAGCCGGGCCTTCATGCGCCGCGCTCCCGTGGTCGTCCTCGACGAGCCGACGGCCGCCATCGACGCGGAAGCGGAAGCGGAGATCTTCGGCCGGCTCAAGGACGTCGCCCACGGCGCCACTTCCCTGGTCATCGCCCACCGCTTCGCCACGGTCCGGATGGCCGACCGGATCGTCGTCCTGGAGAACGGCAAGGCCATCGAGGACGGCGTACACCATGACCTCCTGAGGGCCGACGGCGTCTACGCCCGGCTCTTCCGTATCCAGGCTTCGGGCTACCTGACCGAAGCCGCGTCCCCCTGAAGGCCGAGTGATGCGCGTATCCGTCCTGTACCCCGCCATGCCGACGGACCCCCGGCACGTCGCCTCCTTCGCCGCGCTCGTGCGCGACGGAGGCGCGGCGCGCCTCTGGCAGGGCCAGTCCCTCTGTGCCGACACCCAGCAGGTCTTCGCCTACCTGGCCGGCATGGGCTACCGCGTCCCGGTCGGGACCAGCGTCGCCCTCATGCCGCTGAGGCATCCGCTGGACGCCGCGATCCAGGCCCGCTCCCTGTCCGTCCTCACCGGACACCGCACGACCCTCGGACTCGGTCCCGCGACCCCCGACGTCGTCGCCGGACTGCACGGAAAGCCGTACGACAGCCCCCGCGATGCCTGTGTGGAATACCTGACCGAGGTGCGGCGCCTGATCGGGACGGCGGACGGAGCCGCCGGACCTGGCATCGGCGCCTCCATCGGTCTGCCGGGCCTGCCGCATCCGGGAGTGGAGACGGGGCTCGGTGTGCTCCGTCCGACGCTCGCGCGGGCCGCGGGCCGGTCGGCGGACGCGGCGATCAGCTGGATGACCCCGCCCGGGTACGTCCGCGACACCCTGTTGCCCGCCATGGCGAAGGGCGCGGCCGAGTCGGGCCGCCCGGTGCCCCGCATGGTCACCGTCGTGCACGCCGCCGTCGACCGCCCCGGCCGCCACGCCTACCGGCTCGCCTTCGCGGCGGCCCACGTCCACCTCGCCGGGCCGCACTACTGCGACATGCTGCGCCGCGCAGGGCTGCGCGTCCACCACAGCCGCCCGGGCCTCGGCGCCCGTGCCCTCGTCGACTCCGGAGTCTTCCTCTACGGCACGCCCGGGAACATCGCCGCGCAGCTGGCTGAATACGATCGGGCGGGGGTGGACGAAGTTGTCGTCAACGTCGCGGGAGTGTATTCCGAGCATGGCCGACCGGACGCCGTACGGGACCTCCAGGAGATCCTCGTGGCCTGCCGGGAGGCGACGAACTACCCATGAACAGGTGCGAGAGGCCGGGCCATGACCGCGTGCCGCCCTCCGCACACGGTGAGGAGAGGCAGGACGGTGCCCGACGACATCGCCCGATGGCTGGACGAGCACGCCCACCCCTTGAGCACCCTGGCCCCCGGCGCGCCGGTGGAGGACCTGAAACCCCTGGGCGAGGCCCTGCGGGGGACACGGATCGTCGGTCTGGGGGAATCCACGCACGGCACGGGCGAGTTCTTCCGGCTGAAGCACCGCATCGTGGAGTTCCTGGTCCGTGAGGAGGGGTTCACCACCCTCGCCATGGAGGCCAGCCAGTCCGCCGCCCGCGCGCTCGACGCGTACGTCCGGCACGGTACGGGCTCCCCCGAACAGCTCGTCGCCAGGCTGGGCTTCTGGACCTGGCGCACCCGCGAGATGGTCGACCTCGTCGAGTGGCTGCGGGCCCACAACAGCGGCCTGCCCGAAGGGCGCCGGATCCGCTTCGTGGGAACCGACCCCCAGCTCTGCGCCGACTCGGTCGAGGCCGTCGACGCCTTCATGCGCCGCACGGCGCCCGATCGGGCCGGGCGCGTGGGCGCCTTGGAGGTACTGGCGCGGGCCCGCCCGGGCTCCCTTCCGGACCCGGACAAGGCCCTGCTGCGGCGCGCCGAGGAGATCGCCCGTCTCATCGCGGACCACGTCGAGCGGTCGGGTCCCGGCGACGACGCCGACGAGGCTCTGGAACACGCGCGGATCCTCGTCCGCGCCGCCGACCTGGTGACCCGGCCCTTCGAAGCCGCGGCCGGCGAGGACGGCCTGTACGCCGTGCGTGACCGCTACATGGCCGAGGCCGTCGCACGGGTCGTGGACGACGACCCCGAGGCGCGCGTCATGGTCTGGGCACACAACGGGCACATCGCGAAGAGCACGTACGGTGACCAGGTGCCGGCCCTCGGCAGCAGACTCCGTGAACAGTACGGCGACGCCTACTACGCGCTGGCCCTCCTCTTCGGGAAGGGCTCCTTCCTGGCCCGCCGCGGCAACGACCTCCAGCGTCCGCCGGCCCGCCACCGCATCGGCACCGGCCTGCGCTCCCTGGAGGCCAGACTCACGCACGCCGTACCCGGCGACTACTACGCGGACCTCCGCGCCGCGGGTTCCGCCGCCGACGCCGCGCCCTGGCTGCACGCCCAGCACGCGCAGCGCAGCTTCGGCGCCAACGTCCAACGGTTCCTCTACCGCTTGAACACCGCCCCGCTCGTCCCGGCCGAGGACTACGACGGCATCGCGTTCGTAGCACGCTCGACCTGCTCCCACCTGCTGCCCCCGGCGGAGGACTGAGGTTCTCTCACGGCCACAGGTCGAGGGCGGCGTTCAGAGTGAGCTGCCACATCGGTTCGGCACCGGTGCCGAATGCCGCGGCGAGCCCGTACCCCACGGACGCGTCATACGGGTCCCGGGCACCCTCGGACTCGCTCGCCGCCTCCCAGTCGGCCGACACGCGCCCGTCGCCGCTCGATGTGAAGACGCCGAGCAGCCGCTCGTCTCGCAGCAGCCGGCTGGTGCCGAGGGAGTCCGGAACCAGCAGATAGCGGCACTCCCGCGCCCGTGAGACGACCTCGACCCGGTACGAGCGCCGGGTCAGGAATCCCTTGGAGGGCCGCAGGGCTTCCTCCGCGCCGTCGACGAGCAGAGTGAGGCGCTCGGGGTCGCGCGTCCCGATCGGCACGTGGCTCTCCGGCACGGTGTGCGGGGCCCGGCGGATCTCGACCGGCGGCAGACCGTCCCCGCTCACGCCCAGCGTCCCGGCCTCGTGGTCGAGTTCGATCCGGACCGCGCCGAAGAGCGGATCGTCGGCGGGGACGTACGCGTACGGATTCATCGGGACCTTGCCTCCTGCTCATCGTGATCGTCTTCCCCCAGTCTCGTCCGGACGCGGAGGGCCGCTTCCCTTTCCGGCCAGAGGCGGCCGGGGCGCCGGAGTGGATCCGGGGAGGATGTCCTGTCCGGGAGCGGCTGGATCGGGTCCGTCGACCGGGTGGTCCGCACGAGCCTGTACGTCACCTCAAGAAGCGCGCATGGCTGTGGCAGCCCGTCCGGCCCCCCGTGCACCGTCTGCATCACCGGCGTCCCGGTCCGCTCGGACGGCGAACTCGTCCGATCACGTCCCGTCGCCGGGCGCGGCGCCGGTGTCCACGCGGAAGCCGAGCGCCCGCCCGGCCGCCACGGAGATGCCGAGCAGCGTCTCGTGGCTCGCGGCGGGTACGCGAAACGCGTGCTCGGCGGCGAAGGAGAGGAACTCTCCCGGCAGTTCGAGGTTGTAGGTGTCGACGTACTCGGCGAGATCGGCACGCCAGACGAACCGCCCGTCGGACAGCAAAGAGGAACCGCCGGCCACCGTGAACGATCCTCCGACGACGTCCCGCGTCGTTTCCATGATGTCGAAGACGGGGTAGCCGGATGCGAGGTACTTCCTGATCTCCGCCTTGGGGTACGGAGCCTCGCTTCTCACCTTGTCTCGAATGGACTCGTGAAAGACACCCTGGGGTTCAGGCTGCATTTCACGATAAAAGCCGACCATTTCCATCAAGGTTTACCCTTCAAACTTCGGGAGGAACACCCACAGTAAGGGCTGTCCCGTACGTATCGCTTTCAGTAGCAGGGGTCGTCTGGTTGCCTGAGTGCCGCTGAGCCAGGGACGCGGGCTGAGGAAACGGCTTTGCGCCACGTGCGATCGGCGTGGATGCCGACTGACGGAGGTACTGAAGATGATCAGCGTTGTGCTGAAGCTGTCAGTCCGTGATGTGGTGCATGCGGACCTGGCGTTCTGTGGGTGGGCGGGATCCGACCACCACTTGGCCGGCGTCGCCGAGCAGTTGGAACGTGCCCGGACGGGTGAGGTCGACTACCTGGCGGTCTGCCCTGCGACGGACATACCTGTGGCGAAGGTCGGCGTCGACTACCGAATCAGGGAGGGCGTCGGCACTTTGTGGCAGTTGGCGGTGCACCCCGCATTGCAGTCGTGTGGGATGGGCACGTTCTTTGTCGAAGCAGCAGAACTGCGAATCAGGGACCGCGGTCTGCGGCAGGCCGAGCTGGCTGTGGAGGAAAGCAACCCCCGGGGCGTGTGCTCTGTACCAGCGACTGGGCTATGTCGCATACGACGGCCGGCCGGACTCGTGGGACGAACAAGCCCCTGATGGATCGTTGCGCCGCTACGAAACGATGTGCACGTTGATGCGGAAGGAGCTCTCGTAGGCTCAGCCACGGGTGCCACCCTCCACGTTCGTCAGCCATGGCGGAGGCTTCTTCCTCGGATCCGGCCAAACCTCCGGATCGCGGAGTGGCTCATCCGCATCCAGTTTCGCCCTGCCCGTGCGTGACCCGGCACGCACTTGGACCGTGTCCTATGTGGTGAGGCGTCGTTGGGCTTCGGCGATCATCTACGTGCTGGTGTCGGGGTGTGCCTGGCGAGCACTGCCGCCATGCTTCGGGATATCGAAGTCCACCGCACACCGCCGGTTCCCGATCTGGTCCCGAGCCGGCGTCTGGGGCCGCCTGCACGAGAAGATCCTGTACCGGCTCGATGACGCCGGCTTGCTCGACCTCTCCCGCGTGGTTCTGGACTCCGACTCCGCCCACGTCAGGGCTAAAAAAGGGGCGCGAACTCACAGGTCCGAGCCCCCGTGGACCGGGGTAAGCCGGGTTCCGAGATGCACGTCCTGTCGGTCGGCCGGGGCGAGCACGCGGCCCCTGAGCCGACCGCAACTGCTCGTTACCCGGCCTAGCCGGTAGCCGGGGGCACCTCCAGAACGAAGAACAGGTAGCACATCGCGATACGGGGGACGAAGAGCTGGGCCAAGGAGTGGACGACGGCCAGGTCCAGGGAGCTGCCAGACGCCATAGGCGCGGCACCTCAGAATTTATGGCTGACAGATCATCCGGGAGGTGCTTATGATGCCGGTGATGAACAACTTCCCCTTCTTCGGATTGGGGGAATCGTCCGCGCAAGGTGAGTGCTGATGGCAACTCACTTCGCGGAACCGATTCCCGCTCGCCTTCTGATGTGGCAGCGCGTACGCGATTACGCCGTGCCACCGTCCATGATTGAGAACGCGGCCACGCGCCGTGCGGCTGGTGACTGGGCGGGGGCTTGCGCCGCCGCCCGGATCGATGTCGATCTCGATCTGCGCGCCGTGCGCGATCGCCACGGCACCGACTTCACCATCCGCCTCCGGGCCGATCTGCGTCGACTGGCGCCGGATCTGCTGCGCTGGAACATGCCCCGGATCGCCCCCGACGGGCGGCTCCGGCCCGGCCTCACCCTTTCGCTTGCCCGCTACGGCGTCCCGGGCACTGCGGCGCCACAGCTCGTCGTGCGGACGCCGCCTGCCTGGGCGGACGCAGGCCAGCGGATGTCCCTGGCGCTCTGGGACGAATCGCGGGACGGCGCACCCGAGCACCATCCACACCCCCACCCCGACCGGCGTTTCCGTCTCGACCTGCACCGCCACCTCTGGGACGCCACGCGTAGCGCCGAACTGGCACAGAGGTGCGGCGCGGACGCGCTGTACCGGCCCGCCGACGGCGACCCCTCGTGGCCGCCGGACCACTGGGCCGACGAGGCGGAACTGCTCCTGCAGGCCGATGGCCGTCCTCGTGGGGCCCTCACCGTGCGGCTCGGAAGGCGCAGCCACCTCGTGCTCGAACTCGTTGCCCCCGACGACAGCCATGCCCCGGTACTCAGGCCGGTACGAGAGGTTCTTCCGCCGCAGCAGATCGTGGCGCTCCCGGTGCTTCCGGAGGCCGCTGCCCGGACGCCTCCGGACGTGGAGTTGCTGCGAGCTGGCCTGGTCCGTGTTGAACGGCTGCACCCGCTGGTCGCGGCAGCGCTGTCCGCCCCCGGAGTCACGGGTCCCACCTCCGGCCCGGTGGCGGTGCCCGGCCCCGGAAAGCCGGGGGACGACTCCGTCTCCGGGCCCACGGATCATCACCGGGTCGAGTGCCTGGGGTTGGTCCACCGGATTGCGCTGCGGAACGGGACGCTGACGGCGGTCGACCACGATCCGGCCCAACTGGCCCGTGAGCAAATCCTCATGGCGCTTGGAGGGCCTGGACTCCCCTGTCTGAGAGCGATCGACACGGTGCACCGCAGCCCTGAGGCGCTGCCCGCCGTCCGTGAGCGGCTCGGCCACGGCGACGTGACCGGGGCCCTGGCCGTGGTCGAAGGGCTCCTCGGCCCCGGCGCCGTCCTGCGCGAAGGACCCCTGCGGGAAGCCCTGGAAGCAGCGGTGGCCGGCCGCCACGTCCACGGGCTCTTCCGCTCGGGGCTGGTATCGGTACACCCCGCCGCGGCTCCGACCTGGGGCACGGGCTACCGGCCACGGCTCGACCGCCGTCTGCCGTGGGAGTTGCGCCGCAAGCTGGGCAGCCGTGCCCGGCCCCGGAACGGCCAGCAGAGCTGAACAGCGCCCCGTCGGCTGCACGGCCTCGTCCGACGCTCCACGTACCTGACTCACACCGGCAACCGACCGGACCGGGGACCCCACCCCGCCAACCGAACGCGACCCCTGCACGTACTGCGCGTACCGCCCGTACGGCGCCCACGCCGCCGTACGCCGCTGAACGACGACATCCAGGACGGGCCGCCGTCCCCGAAGACACCCAGGTGATACTCATGACCTCCAGCACCATCCTCTCCATGCCCGTGCCCATGCCGCTCCCGGCAGGCCGCACGCAGTTTTCCCTCGCCGAAGACCTCCTGGCCCTCCTGCGGACGACCACCACCGAGTCGCGCCCCGACGAACAGTTGGAGGCGCTCACCCTGGCCGTCGCGGCAGACTTGCCCGTACTGCTCTGGGGCGAGCCCGGCATTGGCAAGACGGCCGCACTGACCCAGCTCGCCGCCTCCCTCGATCTGCCGCTGACGACCGTGATCGCCAGCGTCCACGAGCCGACCGACTTCTCCGGGCTGCCCATCGTGGGCGAGGACCCGGCGGCGAACGGCGTGCCCATGGCACCGCCGCAGTGGGCCGTGGAGCTGGTGCGCGCCGGGCGGGGGCTGCTCTTTCTCGACGAGCTGTCCACCGCGACGCCTGCCGTCCAGGCTGCACTGCTACGGGTCGTGCTGGAGCGGAAGGTTGGCGCGCTGCAACTGCCGCCCGGCGTACGGATCGTGGCTGCCGCCAACCCGCGTGCGTCGGCCGCGGACGGCTGGGAGCTGAGCCCGCCGCTGGCGAACCGGTTCGTGCACCTGTACTGGGTGCACGACCGCGACGTAGTGGTGCGCGGTCTCGGCGGGGTCTGGCCGCGCGCGGAACTGCCCCGGCTCGACCCGGCGGAACTGCCGGAGGCGGTGGCGTTCGCCCGCCGCGCGGTGTGCGGCTTCCTGAGCGCCCGGCCGACGCTGATCCACCGGCTGCCGACCACCGAGACGCGGCGCGGTGGTGCCTGGCCCTCGCCTCGCAGCTGGGAGGCCGCATTGACGTTGCTCGCCTTCGGCACGGCGGCTTCCGCCTCCCGGGACGTGCTGGCACTGCTGGTCCGAGGTGCGGTCGGGGATGGGCCCGGCCTCGAACTGCTCGCCCACATCGACCGCATGGAGCTGCCCGACCCGGACTGGCTACTGGCCAACCCGGACGCCGCCGACCTGCCCGAGCGCGGCGACCTGCGCCAGGCCACGCTGGAAGCGGTGGTCGCCGCCGTCGGGGCGCGCCCGGAGCGGGAGCGCTGGGAGGCAGGCTGGGCAGTGCTGGTCAGGGCGCTGGAGACCGGCGCACCGGATCTGCTGGTCGCCCCGGCGAAGGCACTGGCCGCGCTGCGGCGCGACGGATGGGAGGTCCCGGAGTCGTTGGAACGCCTCGCGGTGGTGGTCGGCCTCGCCCAGCGGGCGGAGGACTCGGTCACCCGTACCGCGGCTGCCGCTGGTGCCAAGGGCGCAGCGGGTGGGCGCCGATGACCGGGGCCGTGAAGCAGCCGCGGCCGCGCCCGCTGCCGCGCCCGATGCCGCCCCCGCCGCCGCGGCCCCTGCAACCCGCAGTTGCCGGACCACCGCCCGGCCCCGTAGCCGCGCTGGACATGGACAAGTTGCTGGCCGCCCGGCTGCACGCGGTCGCCGTCCGTCCCTACCTCGCCGGCGCGCTCTTCGCGCTCCACGTGGTGGAGGACCGGTCGGTGCCGACCATGGCGGTGGACGCGTACTGGCGCTGCTACGTCTCCCCGTCCTTCGTGTGGCGCACGCCACTGGAGGAGCTGGCGGGCGTCTGGGTGCATGAAGTCTCCCACCTGCTGCGGGACCATCACGAACGCAGCGCGCGGTACGCCCGGGAGCACGGGGAACAAGGGCCGGGACAGCGGCTGCGGCAGAACGTCGCGGCCGACTTCGAGATCAACGACGACATCTACGGCGATGGCCTGACGATACCGGCCGGGGCGGTGCTCCCAGCTACGCTGGGCCTGCCCGACGGGCTGCTCATGGAAGAATACCTGCGGCGGTTTTCGATGGCGGGCCGCACACCAGGGCTGGCATGGCTGGACTGCGGCAGCGGCGCCGACGGACACGCGCGGCCATGGGAGCTGGGGCCCGAAGGAGCGCACGCTCTGAGCCCGCAACAGCGCGACGCGGTGCGCTTCCGGGTGGCTGAGGCGATCACCGGTCGGCCGGGGGACGCTCCGGAGGGATGGCGGCGTTGGGCGGACGAGGCGTTCCACCCTCCGCAACCGTGGCGGCAGTTGCTCGGCGCGGCAGTCCGCGCGGCCGCGGGCGCCCCCGGGGCGGGCGAGGACCACAGTTACCGGCGCCCCTCCCGCCGCTCTGCCGGCGTCCCAGGCGTCGTCCTGCCGACCCTGCGCCGGATGCCGCCCCGGGTCTGTGTCGTGATCGACACCTCCGGATCTGTGAGCGACGCCGAGCTGGGCGGAGCGCTGCTGGAGGTGGCGGCGATCTCACGGGCTGTGGGCGGGCGACGCGACCTGGTTTCGGTGATCTCCTGCGACGCGGCAGCGGGCGTCGCCGTACCGCTGTGCCGGGCAGAGAACCTCGAACTCATCGGCGGTGGCGGTACGGACCTACGGTCCGGCTTCGCCCGTGCGCTCCGCTCCCGCCCCCGCCCGGACGTGATCGTCGCCCTGACGGACGGACAGACGCCCTGGCCCTCCGCGCAGCCGCCCTGCCGCACGGTCGTCGGCCTTTTCCCCCGTGCTCCCCGCACCGTGAACGAGGACGATCCGGACTACACCCCTGACATACCGCCCACGTGGGCCCGCGTCGTCCCCATCGGCTGAGTGAGGCGACGGGAACGCCCGTCCACCCGACAGCTGTCGGAGAAGGCTTGGCGCGAGGAGCCGACCTGCCCGCGCGCCGGCTCCCCGGTCGGCGCGCCGTCCGGGCCGAGCGGCAGGCCGAGCCCACGCTCGTCGCGAAGCCGTTCGGGCAACGGAGGGTCCTGGTGCTCGGTGGCTCCCACGAGGAGGCGGCCGCCTCCCGAGCCCGTGTCGTGGAGATGGGCGGGGCTGCCGCGATCAACCTCTCGGCGAGCGTCACCGACATCGTGCTCCTGCCCGGCGGCGATGGTGATCGCCGCATGGCTCGTATCACCTCCCTGGGACTACCGGTCCACGAACCCGCATGGCTCCGGACACCAGCCCCCGAGCCGGTCGGCGCCCCTCTCACAGGCGGCGCATCGGCCGAGGTTCTCCCCCGTGGCGGGGTCCTCGATCTCCCTGCCCTCCCCACCGCCGGCCGCTGGTATGTCGGTGCTTCCTGGGCACAGCGGACGGACTGCGAGATCGACGTGGTCGCCTTCGTCCTCGATGAGGACGAACAGGTCTCCTGCGATGAAAACTTCGTCTTCTACGGCGCACCCGAAAGCCCTGACGGAACCATCCGGCTCCTGTGCGACGGCCCGACCGAGCAGACCATCACCGTCGATGTCGCCTCGCTTCCGCCCGCTGCCCACAGGATCGCGATCGCCGCCGCCATCGAGGGTGCCGCCACGTTCGGAGACGTCGGAGCCCTCCAGATCACCCTCACGCCGGGCAGCGACGCGCAGGCGACAGCACAGGCTGCCCTCGACGGCACCACCAGCGAACGGACCCTCCTCCTCCCCGAGATCTATCGTCGGGGCCCACAGTGGCGCTTCCGCGCCGTCGGGCAGGGCTACGACCACGGTCTTGAGGCACTCGTTCGCGGGTACGGCATCGAGGTCGAATAGCAGGGATCCCCCGCTGTCGCCCATCAGGCCGACGGTCTTCGGCCAGGGCGCTTCGGCGGCGGGGGTCACACCTCGTCCTTCGACCCGCGGTCGGCGGCGCCGCTGTCCTCGGGGGACTCGCGGCGATCAGGCGGTAGGGAGTTGCGGCGATTGGCTGGAACGGCTCGGTCGGCCGGCAGGGATGCGGGACCGTCCTGTTCCTGGTGAGCCCCCGGGGAGCCTTCAGCAGTTCGGGACCCAGGCGTGGGAGCGTGGCCGGACGGTGCCGCTCAAGTTGGTCCTCGTACGCACCTTCACGCAGCCCAGCGGCTCCTGCTGGGCTGCCTGGCCGAAGTAGAGGACGTCGACCTTGGTCGCTCCCTCGTGGAGGTCGAACCCGTTGTTGAAGACGGAACGGGGTGCGCTGCGGGCCGTCCACGGGCAGGGGGCCGGACCCTCGATCCAGTCGGCGCCGCCGTCGACCCAGGAGCACATCTCGCCGCGGCCGTCCTCCTCCGAGAAGAAGCAGACCGCTCCCCGCCAGCACCGGTCGTACCCCGACGCCCCGGCCGTGTCCCCGAGGTGGAACAGGCCCGAGACCCAGAGGGCGCCCAGGCCCGCGAGCGCCGCGGCAAGGACCCCGATCAGCGCGCGGCGCCGCCGTCGTGGCCCGGGGACGCCCGGGGCCGTCGGATCGGGCGGATCGGGCGGGGCCATCGGGGCGGGCGGGGCCATCAGGCCGGGCGGGACGGGCGGGACGGGGGCCCGTTCGGCCGCCGCCTCCACCCTGCGCAGCAGCGACGCCGCGGTGTGCGCGGCCCGGTCCTCGTGTCTTCGGGCCAGGCAGTCGCGGACGATGTCCCGCCAGTGTTCCGGCAGTTCCGGGGACAGGCGCAGTTCCTCCTCGCCCCTGGCGTAGCGCAGGGCGGCGTCCCGGCGGGCGGCGGGGGTGCCCCCGGGCAGCGGCAGCGCGCCGGTCAGGACGACGTGGGCCAGGACCCCGAAGGCCCAGATGTCGGCCGTCGGGCGGATCTTCGTACCGCGTTCGCCGACCTCCGACCAGAGCAGGTCGGGCGGGGTGTAGTCGGGCGTGGCGAAGGCCGGGGAGTAGGCGTGGGTGCCCTCCAGCTCGGCGGCCATGTTGAAGTCGCCCAGCCGCGCCGTGCCGTCGGCCATCAGCAGGACGTTGCCCGGCTTCAGGTCGCCGTGCACCCACCCGGCCCCGTGCAGTTGGCCCAGCCCCTCGCAGACCTGGGCGAGCAGGGCGGGCCCGGACCGTGGCACTCCGTCGGCCAGCAAGGTGTCCAGGGAGCCCGTGGCCTCCTCCAGGACGAGGACGGTGGCGCCGTCGAGTTCGGGCCGACCGGGGTCGTCGACCGTGAGCACCTCGTACAGCCGGATCAGCCGGGGTGTGCGCACCCGGCGCAGTACCTCGGTCTCGCGCTCGGCGAGCTCGCTCAAGTGCCGTAACTGGCGCGGGGTACGGGTACCGGTCGGCAGGACCTTGAGCGCGGCCCGGCCGGGCAGCCCCGGCTCGGGTGCGGCGCGCAGGGCGGCGTACACGCTGCCGAAGGCGCCGGCTCCCAGCAGGTGACCGACCACCCAGGGGCCGACCCGGTAGCCGGCCGGGACGGTGAGCGCGCCGGGGTGCCCGGCTCTCCCGGTCAGCGCGCGGTACCGGTCGGGGCGGCCGGCAGGGCCGCCAGGTCCTGCTCGCGGACGAGGTCGAAGCGCAGGGCCAGCGAGACCAGGGTCTCCTTCTTGCCGACCAGCCGCGGCCCCGGTTCCGCGGTGTCGGGGCCGGGCTTGAGGCGCAGTTTGACCGCGAGGTAGTCGATGTTCCACTGCACGGCGGCGCGGTTGGCCGCGGGCCAGGACGGCTTCAGCCGCTCGACCACCTGCTCGACGGTGGGCAGGGGCGCGTGCGGTTCGCCGCGCAGCCTCGGCTCGCAGAGCGCGGTGAGGACCAGGAAGTACCGGCTGGAGCGGTCGAGCGGGAAGGGAACCACGGTCGGTTCCCCGTCGGGCTCGCCGGGGGCATCCCGGTCGGCGTAGTCGTGGCGCGGCGCCCAGACGTCCAGGGTGAGCAGTTCGGAACCGGCGGGCAGGACGAGCCGCGCGAATTCGAACGGGACCGGTGCGTCCAGCCGGCCGGGCGCAATCTTGATGTGCTCGCCGGCGCCCTCGGGGTTCTCGACGACGTACGTCGCCGAGCGGGAGAAGTTGCTGAGCGACCAGTACGTGGCGGTGGCGGTGATCTCCCCCGCCGACCGGGAGACGCCGGCGTGGGGGACCTGCAGGGTCTGCGGGCCGCCCCCGGAGGCGCCGTACGGGTGACCGACGGGCTCACGGCCGAACCGGAGGGTCTGCCCCGGTGCCAGGCGGATCTGTGCGGCCGGGAGCATGGTGGGCCCCGGAACCACGATGATGCTGTTCACGCTGCTTCCTTCCCCGGAGGTGCAGGGGAAGGTTAGCCAGCGGAATCAATCGTTCCCACAACGATGGCTTGTCTTCAGCACTCGCCGCGCCACTGGAAGCGCTCGATGGTCCGGCCCCCGGCGGGAAGGTTCCCGCGCCCCTCGTCCCAGCCGCGGTGCAGACAGGCGCTGCCGCCCTCCAGGAAGTACACCTGCACGTGGTCGTAACCCGGCTGCGGCGTGCCGTTGTTGTAGAAGGACCGGCGCAGACCGCACGTGCTCCGGGGCTCGTCGACGGCGGAACGGCATACGGTGCCGGTGCCGTCGGCCCCCGAGTAGAAGCAGACGTGGCCGGGCGGGCAGTCCTGCCAGGCCGGGGGCGGCGTGCCGGTGCAGTTGCGACTGGTGACGGCCGGCCACTCCTTCGCCGCGCCCGAGTACTCGGTCCCGTCGAAGTGGACCGGCACGCGGTGGCTCTCGTCGGTGAAGTCGCCCGAGGCCAGGTAGCGCTGCTCGTAGTGCAGGTGGGACCACTCCGAGGCGCCCGAGGTGCCGATCCGGCCGATCCGCGTGGACGGCTGGACGGGGTCGCCCTTCTTGACGTAGGTCGCCGGGTCGTCCTTCAGGTGGTAGTACGCCGTGAACCAGCCGTTGCCGTGACTGATCTGGATGGTGTTTCCCGAGCCGTTGGTCCAGTACGTGGCGGACACCGTGCCGACGGCGGACGCCTGGACGGGCAGGGCGTCGGAGCCGGTGTTGCCCTCCACCACGATGTCCAGCGCGGGGTTGTGGCCCCAGGTGTTCAGCTGCCAGGTGGTCCCGCACGGGAAGGGCAGCTGGAACGGCGGCTTCGCCGCGACGGAAGCGGAGGCGGAGGCGGAAGCAGTGGCGGAGGCGGAGGCCGGCACGGGCGCACCCGCCAGCACCAGTCCCGCCAGGCACATCAGCACCACCGCCCACAGCCTGCTCGGATTACGCAGCACGTCTTCCCCTCCCGGCCCCGGTGGACGGCGCCCGGACGGGCGGTCTCCCGCGCCATGCTGGGGTCGGGGCCCGGGCTGCGCCACCTCGTAGCTACGAGGGTGGGGTGCGGGCGGCGGCCTGCTACCGCCCCCGCGGCCACGGCTCGATGAGCCCGGCCCGGATCGCGTACGGGGTCAGTTCCGGCCGGTCGCGCATCCCCAGCTCCGGCCTGGCCGTGTGGTTCAGGGAGCGGTGCGCCGCGCGCACCCCGCTGCTCGCCGCTGTGCCCTCCCCCGCCGAGTCCCCGGATGCCGGCGCGGAGCCTGCCCCCGACCGGGATCCCGCCGGGTGGCCGTAGGCCGTCTCTTTCGGATCTTGCCGGGCCCGCGGCGTCCGGCACCGGACCCGGCCGCGTTGTCGGGGCAGTACGCGGGCGCCCCCCGCCTTGCCGGGCACGGCACCGGACTCCGCAGGCT
>NZ_JBSGZP010000045.1:0-19257 GCF_053611065.1 Streptomyces sp. NPDC054840 | reverse complement strand
GTGACGCAGGAGCACCCGGTGGTGGTGTTCGTGGCAGGGCAGGCCGGTAGCGGAAAGACGCTCGTGATGGACCTGGTTCACGCCGCCCTTGAACAGCGCGGCGGTGCGGTGCGGGTGGACCGTGACACCTACAAAGCCGTCCACCCGAATTACGAGAACTTCCTGGCCGAGGACGTCCGGACGGCCGGGGTGCGGGTGCGACCGGAGACCTACCGCTGGCAGGCCGAGGTAGAAGCCCACGCCCGCGGTCGTCGGTTCGACGTGGTGGCGGAGGAAGCCCTGGCCGACCCGGCCGAATGGCTGGCCAAACTGGCGGCCTACCGCAGGGCCGGCTACCGGATCGAGGTCGTGGCCCTGGCCGTACCGGAGGCCGTCTCACAGCTGGGTGTGCTGGACCGATACCTGCGTCTCGCCGAGAAGGGCCGGGCCCGGTACGTGGGGTGGGGCAACCACGACGCGTGCGCGGCCGCACTGCCCGTCGCCCTCGCGGACGTCGAGGCCGGGCGCTTGGCCGACCGGGTCGTCGTCGTCCGCCGCGCCGGGGAAGTCCTGTACGCCAACGAACTCACGCCCCAAGGCGACTGGCGCCAGCCGACCGGTGCGCGCGAGGCGCTGCTGGGCGAGCGGTTACGTCCGTGGAACGCGGCGGAGACCGGCGTCTTCCGCCGCCAGCTCGCCGATGCCGACCGGCGTGCGTATGACTCGCGGCTGCCGGAGGACTGGGCGCTGGCGGTGCGGCGCGACGGCGAGCGTGCCGCCGCCCTTGCCGAGCCGCTGCGGCGCGGTGCGCAGGCCCGCCGGGATGCGCCGGGTGTCGACTACCACCGGCTCTCCGCCGAGGAACATCGCTGGATCTTCGACACGCTGATCTCCCCAGTTCTCCTGGAGGGCATCACACCGCAGGAACGGCCGGTCGCGGTGTACGTGATGGGCCAGCCCGGTTCCGGCAAGACAAGCCAGGCCTGGATGCTGCGCCGGGCGCTGCGCGGTCGGCCCGCCAAGATCAGCGGTGACGACTTCAAAGCGATGCACCCGGACTACTACGACCTGCTGCGCGAGGAGCCCCGTACTGCCGGCGAACGGATCCGGGCGGACTACCGGGCCTGGCAGGCGATGGCCGAGGCGTGCGTGCGGGAGCGGCGCGGGGATGTGACGATCGAGATCGCGCCTGGCAGCGCGGCCGCCTTCGTGGAGAGCGCGATGCTCTACCGGCGGGCGGGCTATCGGGTGGAGCTGGTGGTGCTGGCCGTGCGGGCGGCGGATTCCCGGCAGGGCACTGCGGTGCGCTGCGCCGACGTGAACCGGCTGGGCGGTCGTGGCCGTTTCACCACCGCTCAGGGGCACGACCGCCACTTCGCGGTGCTCGCCGACACGGTGGCCGCGGCTGAGCAGGCGGGGGTGGCCGATTCGATCATGGTGTGGGGGCGCGACGGCACCGTCCTCTACCGCAACGACCGCACCGCTCAGGGCGCCTGGTCACGGTCTGCCGGCGGGGCAGCCACCCTGGTTGCCGAACAGAACCGCCTCTACACGCCCCAGGAAGCGGACCGGTTCTGGGCCATTCAGCGGCGCCTGCGGGCCGAGCTCCCGCACTATCGCCACGACATGGAGCAGATCGCCCGCCTGGCACGGTCGCTGATGCCCGCCCGCCTCCAGCCCCGGAGGCTCCCCGGATCCGCCGCCGTGGCCGCCCTCCCCCTGGCCCGCGAGAGCGCCGATTGCTACGGGCCGGTGGCCTCCAGCTCGTTCAGCCGGGCCGCGTAGAGCGCCGAGAGGCGGGCAACCTCAGCGGGTGCGGCGTCCTGCAGTCGCGCCCGGTCCCGTACGCACTCCCCCTGCTCGGCGATCAGACGGTCGAGCTGCTCGGCGTCAGGGACGGGCAAGCGGCGCTCGGCCAGGACCTGCCGGGTGTACCACGCGATCACCTGCGTCAACGTGTCGGAGGCGCTCTGGTAGGCGACCATGTCGGCCGGCTCGGGGGAGCCGGACGCGGGTACCGGATCGTGCACGGGAACCAACCTCTTCACGGGTAGACCACAAAAGGATCATTGTCGGCCGGGGCCGATATTCCGTCCACCACCAGCATCCACCAGACGTGCCCGACGGAGCGCCCGCTACCGGCAATCGCGCGGCATAGATTGGGGTTCAGACGATCACCTGTGGGGGGACCATGGCCGACCTGCGTGCGCTGTTCAGCTCCAACAACCCGGCGTTCGACGCCGCGGAGGCGTTCACCGACCGACAGCACCAGTGGGCCCTGGTCGCCTCCGCGCTGGATGAGCACCTGCGCCGCGCCAGCGTCCCGGGCTTCGACGTGGAAGACCTCGAAGCGCCACGCACCAACGTGATCGTCTTTCACGGCGTGGGCGGTGTCGGCAAGTCCACCCTGCTCCGCAAGATCGAAGCCGCACTGAGTGCCGCCGAGAACCGCCCCGACCAGTGGGGCGCACCCACCTGGACTCAGCAGCTCCTGCCCATCCGCATCGACCTGGCCCGCTCCGCCTCGACCGGCTCCGACTTCGAGCGGGTCATCCTGACGATCCGCCTCGCGCTCGCCGGGGCACTCGGCCGCACGCTGCCCTCCTTCGACGTGGCCTTGCGCCACTACTGGGAGCACGTCCACCCCGGTGAGCCGCTGGACGAGTACGTACGGCGGACCGGGCTGACGGGCCGCTTCGCCGAGATGCTGCCGCAGCAGCTGCAGGCCGGAGTCGGCGAAGTCGCCGCCGCCCTGGCACTGCCAGGCCTGGTCGGCTCCGCGGCCGGACAGCTCACCTCGGCCCTCGTCCAGGCGCTGCGCGAACGCCAGGAACGCGCCCAGGCCCTGGCCGGCGCCACACGGACCGCAGCCCTGCTGGAAGCCACCCCGGACCTGGAGGCACTGTCCTACTATCCGCACCTGCTCGCCTGGGACCTGAACCAGCTGCCCGCGAAGAAGCGGCTCACCCCCGTGGTCCTGCTGGACACCTTCGAGGACACCGGCGACCGCCACCGCGACTTCGAACGGCTGCTGCAGCGCCTGGTCTGGCTCATGCCGAACACCCTCTTCGTCATCGGCGGCCGCAGCCGCCTGCCGTGGGCCGATCCCGCGCTGCACGGTCAGCTCGACTGGACGGGGCCCGCCGCCTGGCCCGGCCTGGCCCTCTCCTCTGCCGCGGTGCCGCAACCGAGGACGGCCGCACACGCAGGCCGCCAGCATCTGATCGGTGACCTGTCCCCCGAGGACTGCGACGACCACCTCGCCCGCCGCCTCACCCTCGACGAGCAGCCCCTCATCGACGCCGACATCCGCGCCGCGATCACCGCCCGCTCCCACGGCCTACCACTCCACCTGGACCTCGCCGTCAGCCGATTCCTGGAGATCCGCCGCACCGGCCGCACCCCCACCCCAGCCGACTTCGACTGCACCTTCCCCGCCCTCCTCGCCCGCACCCTCTCCGACCTGACCCCCGAGGAACGGCACCTGCTGCGCAGCGTGTCCCTGCTGGACGCCTTCGACCTCGACCTGGCCACCCGGACCGCCGGCCTCACCCAGCAGGCCCCGGCCCGGCGCCTGACCGAACGGCCGCTGGTCACCGAGAACCCCTACGCGCTGTGGCCCTACCACCTGCACCGCGCGATCCGCAGCGCCGTACGCGACGACGAGCACAGCGACGACCGCTGGACACCCGCCGACTGGCATCAGGCCGCCACCCGCGCCCTGGCCGCCCTCGGCGACCAGTGGATGAAGTCGGCCGCCTTCGCCCCCAGCCGCATGCTGCTGGTGGCCTGCCTGCGGCAGGGCCTGCGCCTGGCCCGCGACCACGGCCTGGCCGGCCTGGGCTGGCTCATCGAGGCCGCCTTCGTCTACACCGACGACTCCGTCTGGGAACCCCTCGCCCTGCCCGCAGCCACCACTGAGGCCGCGGACACCCCCGCCGATGCCGTGGCCGAGCTCCTCACCGCGATCGCCCGCCGCCAGGGCGAGCACCGCCAGCTCACCGCCGACCGCCTCACCGCAGTCCTGGACACCGGCCTGCTGCCCGCCGAGCTGACCGAGATGGCCCTCTACTACCGGGCAAAGGCCCACAAGGACCTCAGCCAGAACAACGCCGCCCGCACCGGGATGCAGCAGGTCGCCGACGCCGATGGCCGCCTCGCCCCCAAGGCCCGCCGAGCACTCGCCAACCTGGCCCGTCTCGCCGGCGACTTCCCCACCGCCCTGGCCGCCGTCCCCACCCTGGGCTGGAAAGGCCGCCATCACCGCGTCCTGGGCGACATCCGCTGGTCCCACGCCGACACCGCGGCCGCAGTCGCCGCCTTCGAGGCCGGCCGCGCCGAAGCCGAACAGCACGGCGCGGCCGGTGAGCGCGCCATGATGCAGGTCCGCCTCGCCCTCGCCCTCTCCTTCGCCGACCCCGTACGGGCCGACAGCGAACTCGCCCTCGCCCACCAGCTCCTCGACGGCCTCGACCAACGCTCCAACACCCTCCTCGCCCAGATCGTCGCCCTGATCAAGGACGCCGGAAGCGGCGACGTCACCGCCCGTGCCCAGAACCTGCGGACCGATATCGAGGCCGCAGGGCTCCCCTTCCTCCACCGGTTCGTCGAGCTCGCCCTGGCCTTCCACCACGCCGTCCGCGGCGAGGACCACGGCCTGGCCGCCGCCATCGGGCGGCTGCGCGCGCTCACCGCCACCGGCGACTTCGCCTATTTCACCGACGTCGCCTACTTCATGGCCGGCCTGCCCCTCCCGGAGCCCTCGACCACACGTTGGGCCAACAGCGAAGACGACGTCCGATCCGCATGGCGCGGCCTGGTCCAGGCCCGGCAAGAACACCTGCTCGCGGGAAACTGACCCCGGGCTTCCTCGTTTCCGCACCTTGCGGCGCCGGTTTCACCGGCTGGCGATGGCGGCCACACAGGCCACCACCAGCATCGCGCCGCCCGTCGCAGCCAGAACCGGTGTGGCCGCGGCCGGGTGGCGGTACGTCACGTATGCCAGGCCTCCGCCCACCAGCACAGTCACGAGGGCCAAGAGCAGCAGGACGACCAGGACGAGCGAGGACATGCGGAGTTCCCTTCATCGGACATGCCGGGCCGGCATGCGGTGCGCGGAGCATGGGAGTGCACAGCCCTTTAGGTCCCGGGCTGCGGTGGGAGCAGAGTGCGGTGGCTGGGGGTTAGCAGCGCAGCCTCGCTCCGACCTGCACACTTCGGCCAAGCAGCCCGCCATTCAATAGCGTGGGGCTGCGAGTTCCCGGCGTTGTGAAGCGCGGGGCCGGCTCTGTGGGAGGCTCACCGGAAATCCTTGAATGGGACTGTGGAGTGAGGTATTGGGCCGCTCCCGGCTTCCACCAAGATCGTTCTTGTTCCCGTGGTAAGCCGCAGCGGCACACCGAGCGGGGTGGCCGGACACGGGCAGGGGATCGCGGCAGGCGGCCCGTGACGCCTGGGTCCACGGCGGCTTGTGCGGGCACGCAACGAACTCTCTCCGTGGCTCTGTACAGGAGAACGGGAGTCGTTTAGTTACGTAGTAGCTGTTTCTGTTCCCCGCTGGTATCGCCGGGGTTGGGTGGCCCGGCATGGATGAACGGATCGGCGTATCTCGTAGACGTGGGATTCGGTGGGCCCTCCCGGCACGTCCGTGGTTGGCGACTCCCCTGTGGTGGAACTCAGGATTTGATCACGCTGTGTGGGTGAGCATGGAGCCATGACAGGGTGGCTGAGGGTGTGCTGGTGGGGATTGGCGGCCGTCGGGGTTGTCGCGGCGGTCGTGTTGGTGGTGTGGGTGTCGGTCGGGCACCCGGAAGGGGCCGCTCAGGGCTGGGGCATCGCCGGGGCCGTTGCCGGCATCGCCGCGCTGGGTGTCGCGCTGCGGCAGCTCAGGCTCACCTCACAGGCCGCGAGGAGCACGCCACCCGCACCCACGTCGGCGCCGGTGGTCGCGGATGGCGGGTCGGTCGCGGCGGGCGGGAACGTCCGCAACGCGCAGGCACGTGACACCGCGCCTGGTACAGGTACTGGTGCGGGTGCGGCGGCGGGCGGGCCGGGGGTCTCCGCGAGCGGCGGTTCGGTCGCGGCGGGCGGGGACGTCGACGGGGCCAGCGCCCACCAGGGCCCGTGAAGCTCCCGTGGCGGCGGCGCGCCGCCGACTCGCCGGGCGCCGTCGTCCCGATGCCCCCGAAAGTGAAGGCCACCCGGGGGTCGATCGCGGCAGGCCTCGATGTGGTCAACTCGGTGGTGGTGAACGCCGAGCGGGCGCTGCCGGCCGAGGCGTACGCGCCGATCCCCTCGGACGCCGCGGCGCATGGGGTGTCGAACATCCGGGCAGAGACGGGGTTCATCGGCCGCGGCGCGGCGTTGGACGCGTTGGACGCGGCATTCGCCGGCGGTGCGGGCGGGGTGGTGCTGCATGCCGTCCACGGGCTGGGCGGGGTGGGCAAGTCTGTGCTGGCCGCCTACTGGGCCGCGGACCGTGCGACCGCGCGGGTGCGGTGGTGGATCACCGCGGACAGCCCGGACGCGGTCGACGCCGGGCTGGCGTCCCTGGCCCGCAGGCTTCAGCCCGGGCTGGGCGAGCTGCCCGCCGGCCTCCAGACCGAGCGCGCGGTGCAGTGGCTTGCCACGCACGACGACTGGCTGATCATCCTGGACAACGTCGACCGGGTCGACGATGTCGACATGCTTGTCGACCGGGTCGCGAGCCATGGCCAGGTCCTGGTCACCACCCGCCGCGCGACCGGCTGGCACCGCCACGCCGCCACCATCCGCCTGGACGTCTTCGAGCCGGCCGAGTCCGTGGCCCTGTTCACCCGCATCCTGAGCCACCACGGCCCGCGTGACACTGACGGCGCCGACGCGGTGTGTGCGGAGTTGGGGCACCTTGCCCTCGCTGTCGAGCAGGCCGCCGCGTACTGCGCCGAGACCGGCATCGGCCCCCGCGCCTACCTCGACAGGCTGGCCCAGTGGCCCGCCAAGATGTTCGCCAAAACCTCCGAAGGCAGAAACTCCGAACGCACCGTCGCCAGGATCTGGCACCTGACCCTCGACCGCCTGGCCGACACCCCGCTCGCCGGAGACCTCCTGCGGATCCTGGCCTGGTACGCCCCCACTGGTATCCCCCGCGATCTGCTGGACGGCGCCGCCGAACCACCCGAACTCGATGAGGCGATCGGCAGACTCGTTGCCTACAGCATGGTCAGCGACAACCACGACGGCACCCTGACCGTGCACCGCCTCGTCCAGGCCCTCGCCCGCACCCCCGAACCCAACGACCCCCACCGCCACCCCGACACCATCGACCACGCCCGCAATCAGGCCGCCACCCTCCTCGCAGACGCCTTCCCCACCGATTTCGACCAGCCCGCACAGTGGCCCCGGTGCCGGGCCCTCCTCCCGCACACTGACGCCCTCACCCGCCACCACACCCCTGACCACGACACCGCCGACACTGCCAACGCCCTCGACCGCGCCGCCTCCTACCAACAAGGACAAGGCGCACTTTCCCCCGCCATCCCAGCCTTCCAACGCGCCCTTGCCACCCAGGAGCGGGTGCTGGGAACCGACCACCCCAACACGCTGGCCTCCCGCAACAACCTCGCGTACGCGTACGAGTCGGCGGGGGACCTGGGCCGGGCTATGTCACTGTTCGAGCGCACCCTGGAAGACCGGGAGCGGGTGCTGGGAGCAGACCACCCCGACACGCTGATCTCCCGCAACAACCTCGCGTACGCGTACAAGTCGGCGGGGGACCTGGGCCGGGCGGTGCCACTGTTCGAGCGCACCCTGGAAGACCGGGAGCGGGTGCTGGGAGCAGACCACCCCGACACGCTGATCTCCCGGAACAACCTTGCGGGCGCGTACGAGTCGGCGGGGGACCTGGGCCGGGCGATGTCGCTCTATGAGCGCACCCTGGAAGACCGGGAGCGGGTGCTGGGAGCAGACCATCCCGACACGCTGATCTCCCGGAACAACCTTGCGGGCGCGTACGAGTCGGCGGGCGATCTGGGCCGGGCGATGTCGCTCTATGAGCGCACCCTGGAAGACACCGAGCGGGTGCTGGGAACCGACCATCCCGACACGCTGACCTCCCGCAACAACCTCGCGTACGCGTACGA
This sequence comes from Streptomyces sp. NPDC054840, assembly GCF_053611065.1. Lineage (NCBI taxonomy): Bacteria > Bacillati > Actinomycetota > Actinomycetes > Kitasatosporales > Streptomycetaceae > Streptomyces > Streptomyces sp. NPDC054840. Next base: position 11,158 of record NZ_JBSGZP010000045.1, on the reverse strand, counting down.
GTCGGCGGGGGACCTGGGCCGGGCGGTGCCACTGTTCGAGCGCACCCTGGACGACACCGAGCGGGTGCTGGGAGCAGACCACCCCGACACGCTGGCCTCCCGGAACAACCTCGCGTACGCGTACGAGTCGGCGGGAGACCTGGACAGGGCGGTGCCACTGTACGAGCGCACCCTGGAAGACACCGAGCGCGTACTGAGCCCGGGCCATCCGATGACTTCGGTGGTGCAGGCGAACCTGGAACGAGCGCGGTCCGAATAGAGTCTCGGCGGCGGGTATTCCAATAGCCCCCAGCCCCTGCCCCAGCGCTGGGCGATCATCCTGCTCGCCGGCGTCCTGGCGGGCGCCCTCGTCCTGAGCCTGGCAGGCTCGCTGCCCGGGCTCGGTGCCGCAGGCGCGACGGTGCTCGCCGTACACAAACTCATGGCGTAGCGAAACCGGTGGAGGGGGCTGCTGGCACCCTCCACCGGCGCCTTCTGACCCCACTCGTCAGAAGCGCGGCTCGACACTGGGATGTGAGACCAAGGCACAGGCCGCGATCTGCAGTTGCGCTTTCCATACCGCCTCGTCGAGCCCCAGCGTGTACTCGATGCAGCACGCGCATGGCGGGAGTAGCGCCACGAATGCTTGTTCCTCGGCGGTCTCAACCTCCATCTGCGACCACTCGTCCGATGCCAACTCGGCAAGATCCACCTCCCCGGCGCTGAATCGCGCGGCCAGCCTGCGCAGTGCGTATCGTCGGGCCACGTGGTGCTCGGGCAGGGTGATCCCCAGTTCTTCAAGAGCCTGCTCGAATGTGTCACGGATGCCCCGAGGGTCTGCATGACGCGGCAGACCGGCGAGCTCGCACAGGGTCGGCGTGTCCATTCCCATTGCGAGTGCCTGGGCAGCGGTCATCGGCAGGTCTTCCGGACACACCTGATCCGCCTGATACAGCCACGCTGCCTCCACCAGGGACGGATAAGCGCTGCGGACAGGGCTGCCGGGTTCGGATGTGTCGTCTATCGCTGCCATGATTCATACGATGCCAGCACGGCTCGCGAGAGTGCCCGGAAATTTCGACTGTCCCGGCAAACCGCCCTACGAGCTGACCCAACTCATGCTGTTGCCCCGGTGACCCTCCGCGACCGCTCCCCAAGAGCTCTGCCAGAACCCCGCTCTCGCGTACAAAGCCACTCTCCGCCACGGCCCTGCTCGCACTGACCGTTCTGCCCTGTCTCGGTGATCGGAGCGTGGCCGCACCGACAGTTGCTCCGGCGGCCGCCTGAAACTCCTGCTGTACTACCCGTCCAATCTCAAGTTGAGGACGGGCCGGAGTAGTCGGCATACGGCGATCGGGCTGCTCACGCCGAAGGACAGCGTCCAGATCCTTCAGGAGCGAGCGGGGTTCATCAGGTGGAGCTGGAGGGGGATTCCGAGACGGGGCTGAAGTGGGGGACGACGGGGGTGGGTGTCGAAGCACCTGACTCCGCATGTCTGTATGCGCCTGAGCTGACGTGCCGTCGGCGGAAATCCGCCCTGGTCCGCCCGGGGCGGAAGGAGGGCAGGGAGACTGGGCGGATGATCGAGCGTCGCCCGCTGGGCACCGGCCCCCGCCCTGCTACTCCCCCAGCGCAGCCCACGGCTGCGCGCCGGGCCCGCCTCGCCGCCGAGGGCACGGCGGCCGGCCCGCCCGCCCAGGAGCCGGCCGGAGAGCAGCCGCCTTCCGACGGCCGAAGGCCTCTCGGCGTCGGTACCGACCCGGCCGCAAGCTGACCCACCCTCTGCTCGCCGAGACCCGGTGGTCGAAGCGGCCACTACATTGAGCGACTGCACAGCAACTGGCAGGGGGGCTATGGACGCCGACGGCATTCACGACACTTCGCAGCAGGTCCCGCGCCCTGCGGGACCGCCGCCGAGGCCGGCCTCGCCGCCGGGCGGTGGTGTGTCGATTCCTCCGCCATCCCGGGCTCCGAGCGTCGGCCCCACGCTCGCCGACTGGCTTCGGGTGATCCGGCCCCCAGCCGAAGTCGGGGTGTGGCGCTACGGGCATGTGCCGCGCGCGGCCGAGGAGCCCGAGGTGACTCCCACCCGGCAGCTGATCAGCGGTGCCTCGCTCTCGCTGCTGGCCGGCGTGATGCTGTGGTCCCTGCTGTGGAACGGCTACCTGGGCACGTTCTGGATCTGGCCGTTGCTGATGTTCACCCCCGACTCCTGGCGCGGCACGCAGTCCTTCGTGGTGGCCGGGTGGATCTGGTATTCCATCGTCGCCATCGGCCTCACCGTGGGATTCGGCCGGCTCGGGCGGTGGCCCGAGCTCCTGCGCCGGATCGTGCGCCGCACCGCCCCCGCAACGGTGGCGGCAGTCCCCGCGGCCCCCGGAGACGGTGAGGCCCTGGCGGGCTGGCCGCAGTTGCGGAGCGCCGGCCTTGAGGCGGCGGCCGAGTACCTGGCGCGCGAGGCCGAGGCCGGGCGGATGAACGACGTGGACTACGTCCGCATCCGCCGGGCCTGGGAGAGCGTGCGTACCGACCCGGCCCGGCTGCGGCCCTTCGAGGGATCCGTGCGGGACAAGGGCGCCGGGGCATGTGTGCATCCGTCCGGGGCGCGGGATCTGCCGGTGCGGGCGGCCCGGCACGACCTGCTGGCCCGCCAGGTGCTCCTCGGCACCGTCGATTCCGGAGAACGGACCCCGTACGCGCGCCGCGGGACGGGATTCGCCCTCGACCCCGGGGTGCTCGGTACCTCCCTGCTCGCGGTCGGCCCCTCCGGCACGGGAAAGACCGGCCGGCTCGTGCGGCCCGTGGTGGAGTCGCTTGCCCTCCAGGCTCTGGCCGGACAGGCCTCGGTCATCGCGGTGGCCGCGGCCGGGGTCCAGCTCGGGCCCGACGACGCGTTCGACGTGGTCGTGCGGATCGGTGATCCGGCCTCCGTCTACGACCTCGACCTGTACGGCGGGGCCACGGACGCGGACGAGGCCGCCGTCCTCCTCGCCGAGGCGTTCGTGGGCGACATCCCCGGCATGGACGTACGCCGGGCCGCAACCGCCCTGGGCCAGTTGCTCGGGCCGTTCCAGGCCGCGTACGGCCGCTTCCCTTCCGTGCCCGAGCTGCGGGAGCTCCTCGACCAGGCGAAGGACCCGCTCGACACGCTCCGGCAGACGCTGGAGACGGACGGGCAGCAGACGATGGTGCGCGAGCTGGACGCGCGGGCGCGCCAGCACGGCGGCCCCGCCGACCCCGGCCCCGTCCTCGCCGACCGAGTGGCGCTCCTGGACCGTCCGGCGTTCGCCCGGTTCTTCGACACCAGCGGGCAGAGCCGGCCGTTCTCCATGGCCGCCCTGGGACATCCGCTGCGCGTGAGGATCGACCTGCCCGAACGCGGTCACGCGGACGCGTCCCGGATCCTGGCCCGCCTGCTGCTCGCCCAGTTCAACGCGTCCGCGCCCGTCCGGGCCGACCGCTCCCTGTTCGCGTTCCTCGCCTTCGACGATGCCTCCCACACCCTCACCGCCGGCACGCTGCGCGGAGTCCAGCGGCTGCGCTCGGCGAACGCCGGAGTCCTGCTGACCCTGCGCACCCTGGACGACGTGCCGGAGGCTCTGCGGACCCCGCTGCTGGGGGCGGTCGGCTGCCGGATGGCGTTCGCCGGGGTCACGACGTGGGACGGGAAGCGGTTCGCCGAGGCCTGGGGCACCGAGTGGGTGGAGACACGGGACGTCACGCACCGGACGGTGTTCGCCGACCAGCCGCTGACCCGCGCCATGCATTCCTTCCGCAAGCTGGTGACCGGCAAGGCCGTCACCACGGACGCGGTGACCGTGCGGCAGGTGGAGCGGGAACGGTGGTCCGCCTCCGACCTGGCGCACACCGTCCCGCCCGGGCACGCGGTGCTGTCGCTGGCCTCGGTCCGCGGCGAACGGGCGGCCCCGCTCCTGGTCAACCTCACGACCTGACGACGAAGCGGCCGATCACCCGGACGTCTGTCCCCTTCTACTCGCGGGACGACACGACGTTGGGCGCAGGAGTCGCCGAGAAACGAGGAAGGGCCGACGTCATGGACGTCGGCCCTTCCTTCGGCGCGCCGCGCGTCAACTTGGCGTTGCCGAGAATGCCCTGGTCATTTGGTTGCACCCAGTAGGTCAGGGCTCTGCTGGCCCCCAGGAATCCTGGGAGGCGTTTGCATTCCTCCACACCATGCCGTGAACTCTGGTGTGTCGGCAATTTTGGCTGACACGCGGATGAGCCAATCCGGGGCAGCACGAGCGACCTGGGCCTTTTCAAGCCCCGTGAACACCGGAATGTGCGCTATCAACCCCCAAGTCACCGCATCCCCCAACAGGTTGGTTGGGCTTGGTCGCCGATGAGCCAATATTCCGACAACTGAGAACAATCGGACTAATCGACTTCGGTCTGTATTACCGCGCTAACACTCTGTGCTGGAAGACTTACGGCTGCCCGTACATCCGTGCAGCGTCAACTGCCGGGTGAAAGAGCGGGTTGCACCCAGTAGGCGGAAGACGCTGGCACCTCGGTGCCGGCGCCCTTCCAGAACAGACAGGGCCTCGCATGTCCGACAAGACCATGGGCGGAAACGTCTCCACGCCGCTCCCGAACTCCCCCCGACCTCAGGCGACCACCGGTTACTCCGGTCAGAGCCCGGTCCGGCTGACCTCCGCTCACACCCTGCTCCCCGGTGCCCTTGCGGTGCTCGGCACCGTGCTCTTCCTCGTCGGCGACATCCCCGTGGACGAGATCTTCAAGCTGCTGGCCGGCTGTATCGCCATCGGGGTGTCGGCCAACCTCGTCATCACCGGAGGCCGCCGCATCGTCGAGGCCTTCGGTGCGGCCCTCGCCCGCGGCCTGGTCGACCTCGCCGACAAGCAGCGGTAAGGGGAGACCTCGATGGGACGCTCGCCGAAACCGGTCGACACCACCCACCCCCGCCGCGCCGAACTGGCCACGGCCCTGCGAGACGTCCGAGACCGACGCGGCCTCACCTACGAGCAGATGGCACAGAAGTGCAGCACCTCGGCGGCCACCCTCAAGAGGGCGGCCGCGGGTGTCAGGGTTCCCAAGCAGAAGGTCGTCGAGGAGTTCGCCAACGCCTGCGGCGAGGACCAGCTCACGATCCGGGCGCTTGAGCACATGCGCGTCAAGGCGCGTATCGAGGAACGGGGAATCCTCAAGACCCTTCGGGCACCGCAGGTCCACCTCATCAGCGACAAACCCGATCTCGCTCAGGCGCTGCTGTACGTCTACGAGGCGGCCGGCGCACCCAGCCTCCGCGAGGTTCACGACCGTTGTGACAACCCCCACGCCCTACCGGTCAGCACCATAGGACGCATCGTCGCCCGCACGACGACACCGGCTGACGAGAAGCAGCTCCTGGCCTTCCTCCATGGCTGCGGCATCTGGAACCGAGACCAGAACTGGCTCAAGGCGTGGGAGAAGGTCACGAGTCCGGAGGGCAACCTCTTTGCCAGTCGAATCGTGTCCTTTGTGAGCAATTCGGCCCTGCTCGTGAGCATTCGGCCAGGAGTGGCGGGTGGAGCTCGCCAAGGCGACCACGCAGCTCTATCCCGTAGGCCAGATGAAGCACCACTTGAGCCGCCCCACCTATTCGGGGCTCCAGCTCGGTGAGACTCGGGCTGGCTGATCATCATTCGTGCCCCGGGTCCTACGCCCGGGGCACGAATGTCTCGCCATGTAGGAGCACGCGCTCCTGGGGCGCATCGCCGTACGTCACGTCGGTGACGTACGGCAGCAGGCGATGACGTTCTGGCCCCCGCTCCTGGTCAACCCCACGGCCCGACGTCATCCGGCCAACTCCTCAGCGCGATCCGGGCCGATTCCTCCCGGTCTGCCGCTAATCAGCGTCCTGTGAAGGCCAGTTGACCTGCACAAGTGCGGTGTCGGGCCGGTGGAGGGGACGTAGATTCGGCAGGTGATCGAGGTCAGGGGGTGCGGATGACGAATGGCCAGGGCGCATGGGATCCGGTAGACGGGTCCGCGCCGTACCCGCCGGCGCCGAAAGTTCCGCCGCCGCGCCCCGCGCACCCGTCCGAGCCTGATCCTGCCGACCCGGCGGACGATCCGGCGGACATCGAATGGTGGCGCTACTCGGATGTCCGCCAGGAGTGGCAGGACACCTGGGCGAACGAGGGCCAGGAGGCCCGGGAGGCGGCCTGGGAGATCGGGGCGCAGATCGGCGAGGCGGTCGCCGCCCACCTGCCCGCCTCTGCCGGTCCACCCTCGACTCCGGCCGAACAGGGGTGGCGGGGGCTCGACCTCCGCTGGATGGGCCTGAAGTACAACGTCCCTGCCGTGGTGATCGCGCTGCTGGTGACGTGGCGCGGGCAGAGCGGTGTCGACCAGATGACCCGCTCGGTCACCGAGGACGGGATTTTCGCGCCGCTGGGCTGGCTGCTGCTGGTCGGCCTGGTCGGACTGGCCGTGATGGTCCTGCCGATCGGGCAGATCTTCGCGAGCCTGGTCGCCTCGATTTTCCGGGGGCTGACCAACCTGGTCGTGCGGGCCTGGCAGGCCCCCTACATCGGCTACCTGCTGCGCCTGCTGGTGGCCGTCGCCGCCTGGAGTTTCGTTATCGCCCTGCTCCGTGTCGGCGGACGCGCGGCGATCCACTGGATGACTGGAGCGTGAGCACGATGAACAACGTGGGGGCTGCGGCCGGCGGGATCGGCTCGGTCGCGCTGGGCCTGGTGCTGCTCTTCTACCAAATCGGCCGGTGGAAGGGCGGGGACCCCACCCCGAAGATGCACTTCTTCGCCGGGGTCGCGATCGCCGCCCTGCTGCTCCTGGGCGGTGGTGTCCTCGGGGTGATGGGCGGGACCGCGGCCGCGCTCGGGAACGGGGTCGGTACGTACGCGCTGGAGAACGCGACCGGGGCGGTCGCGGCGGCCGGCTCGCACCCGCCGCTGACCGGTGGCGAGAAGGTCGGCGTGTCCGGGGCGATTGCCGGACTGTGCCTGCTCGCCCTCTACCTGGGGCTGATCAAGTCCGGACGCTACGACCTCAAGAGCCCGCTGATCCGCGGCGCCCTGGTCGGCGTGTGGCTGGGTGCTTCGGCCGGGCTGGTCGGGATGGCCCTCGGCCTGATCCGCACCAGCGGCAACACGGTCGGCGACATCCTGATCAACACGATCTGAGCACGGGGGACTGAGAGCGGTGGCAAGAACGGGCGGCACCGGCGGGGGCCTGGGCGCGGGAGCGGCGCATCTGCGGGCGGAGTGGGGCCGCTGGTGGCGCACCGAGGACTGGAGCGACACCCACGTCGCGCACTTCATCCTCAACGACCAGTACCGGACGTGGATGAGGTTCCAGCAGCGCAACAAGGCAGAGGTGCAGCAGAACATCGGCCTGCTGAAGGAGCAGCAGAAGTTCCAGCGGCAGTCGCAGATGATGCAGATGAACCTGCAGCGCCAGCGCCACCGGCAGGGCCGGTACGGGGGTGGCGGGTACGGGGGCGGCATGGGCGCCTCGCCGGTGATCTCGTACCGGATGATGCAGTGGGCCAGTCTCCAGATGCGCTTGGGCCAGCAGGAATTCCGGCACCTGGAGATCACCCCCTCGATGCTGCATGTCGGCCGGGGGCAGGTCCGCTCCCGGCGCCACCGGGCCGCCGCCGCATGGTTCCTGACGCTCGGCGCGCTCTGGGCCGGCTTGTGGTGGGCGTCGGTGACCGCCGCCCTGGTCGTCACGCTCCTCGCCCTGGCCACGTTCGCGATCGCCGCCGCCGCGGCAGGCCGCAGCCTCCAGCCCCGCCGGCCGCCCGTGCCGAAGCTGCTGTTCATCCCGCCCACCGTGCCCGCGCACACTGAGCTGGCCGCCGACACCGAGCCGCAGCCGTTCCCGATCCGGGAAGCCGGCCACGATCCGCGCCAGGCCCGCGAGGCGGTACGGCTGGCCCTGGCGAAGGAGAAGGCAAAGGTCGCCGAGGTGGGTGTGCCGCAGGAGACGGCCTACGGATGGCAGGTGCCGCTCGTGCTGGAGTCCGGCACCGCCGAGCAGCTCATGAGCACGCTCCGACCGATGGCGACCACTCTGCGGGTGGGCAGGTCCCGGGTGACGGCCCGGGCAGCCGATCCCGACGACGCGGCCCGGGTCAACCTCCAGCTCCTGACCCGGGACCCGTTCGCCGCGCCCCCCGCCTACCCGGTCCGCGCACCGAAGTCCTGCTCGATCACCGACGCGTTCTCCATCGGTGTCTCCATGGACGGTGAGCACACCCCGATCGTGCTGGCCGGCCAAAGCGCCCTGATCGTCGCCCGGACCGGCGGCGGAAAATCGTCGATGGTCCGGGCCATGGCCGAGTACACCACCGCCTGCTACGACGCCGTCGCCGTCGACATCGACCCCAAGGGCAGGGGCCTGGGCCCCCTCGCGGGCTGCGCCGTCCGCAGCGCCCGCAACCCTCAGGACGCCGAACGGGAGCTGCAATTCCTCAAGGACCTCGCCGACGCCCGCATCACCGCCCTGGGGCCCACCGAGGACAACATGCCCGTCACGGCCGATACTCCGGCCGTCATCGGATTCGTCGACGAGTACCCGGAGCTGACCGAACGTGGCAAGGAGCTGGCGATCGCACTGACTCGCGTTGGCCGCAAATCGCGCGTGACACTGGTGATCTGCACGACGGACTCCACCAAGGGCGTCATGGGCCAGGCAATCGGGGACGCGCTCGGCATCCGCATCCTGATGTCCTGCCGCAAGGATGATGTCCCTCTGGCCGTCGGCCAGGACGACGCCGTCTCCCAGGGATGGCTCCCCCACCTCCTGGTGCCCTCCCCCGGCGAGTGGGAAATCGCCGACGCCGGCCGCTACTACTGCATCACCCCCCGCCACCGGGAACCGGTCCTGCGCTACGTCAGCCACCTCGATCCGGGCACCGCCCTGCTGCGCGCCCAAGAACGCATCGCCGCCGGACTGCCCCTCCTCACCCCTCCCGCCCCCGCCGGCACCCCTGCCGGGCAAACGCCGGTGCCGCCTATCGCCGCGCTCCTGCTGGCCGCGTTCGCCACGCACAGTGATCCGCCTGTGCTGACCATCGCGCAGCTCGCCGACTACCTGAGCGCCGCCGACCCGGCTACCTGGGCCAAGTGGGACGGGAAGACGAACCGACTGCAGATGGTCGGGCGGACGATCCAGTCACAGCTGAAGGCGGCCGGTCTGACGGTGGCCACCCACCGCCTCGACTTCCTGCCCGGCAAACCCGCCGGCTACCGGCTCGCGGACATTCAAGGCGCCCTGTCGTGATGCGTCCACGATGTGTCAGCGTTGCGTCCTGGTGCGGCGGGATGCGTCGAACCGGGGCGCGATGCGTCCCGGGCAGTTTCCGTGATGCGTCGATGTGTCAGCCCCGGACGCATCAGAATTACGTGGTGACCTGCGATGACGCATCAGACGCATCAATTCGACCCCCCGGCCTGGAGGGCTGATGGCGCACAATCCAGCTCAGTACGCCCGGGTCGCCGCCGACTCGCTCGACCGGCTCGTCAACGACGTACGCGCGGGCCGCGCCGAGTGGGCCCATCCGCACGCGGTGCGCCAGGCCGCCGAGGACCTGCTGCGCATGTCCGACGCGATGGCCACCGCGCTCCAGCAGATGGCCGCCGCCCTCGACCCCGCCGACCCGGCCACCCGGCGGAGCGCGGGCGCTCTCCACCTGGCCGGCCAGGCCGCCGCCACGACAGCCGTCCAACTTCGCAACGCCCGCCGCACCCTTCACTGACCGTCACCATTCAAGGGGGGACCCTGATGTCCACCATCACCACCGCTGCGGGGGCCTGATGCTGTACGCACCCACTGACCCGTGCGACAACATCACGGGACCCGTCAGGGACGTGTGCGAGCCCGGCAGCGGCTCGGGAGGAACGGGGGTCGGCGGAGTGGTCACGCCCGCCGACCCGCTCGGCGAACTCGACCCGCTGACGGCACTGGCCAAGTCGACCGCCAAGGCGGCGCACTGGACCTCCCAGCAGCTCGGCAAACTCGTCGGCGACCGCGAGGCCATCGACCTGACGAACGCCAACTTCCTCAAGCAGTACGCGATCGTGTTCGCCGCCTCCACCATCCTCGTCCTGGTGCTGTGGCTGCTCGCCGTCGCCAAGCGGGCGGTCCGGGGCGTACCGATGACCACCGCGCTCTCCGAGGCGATCGGCCTGCTGTGGATCGCGGTGGCCGCCTCCGCGTTCACCCCGCTGGTCCTCTACACCGTGATCGGGGCTACCTCGGCGGTGACCGACGTCCTCGTCAGCGCGCTCGGCAGCAACCCGAACGGACTGTTCGACTCCCTCGGCGCCGACCTCGAAGCCGGAAAGGTCGGCGGCGGCCCGCTGATGCTGCTGGTCGTCTCCCTCGCCACCATCGCCCTGTGCGGGGCGCTGTGGCTGCTCCTGGTCATCCGGGCACTCGCCCTGTACGTCGGCGCGCTGTTCTCCGTCGTCGTCTACGCGGGCCTGGTCGACCGTGACTGGTGGGGTCACACCCGCCGCTGGGCCGGGGTCATGTTCGCGCTGATCGCGGTCGAGCCGATCATCGTGATCGTGATCGGCCTCGCCTCCGCGCTGCAGACCAGCCCCGACACGAACAAGGTCGTCACCGGGCTGGCCATCACCCTCATCGCGCTCGGCATCTCCGTCTACCTCGTCTGGAAGGTCCCGGCGCTCGGCGACGCGGTGAAGGTCGCCCGCACCGCCGCCAAGGCCACGGGGGGCGCTGCGCGCGCGGTGACCGGCCCGGCATCCGCCTCCGCCGGCGTAATGCGCGGCATCAGCGCCCACGGAGACCGCGGACAGTCACGGGGCGGCGGGTCCAGCAGCATCGGCACCCAGAAGGCACCGAACAACGTCGCCGGAGGCATCGCCGCCCACTCCCAGCGCAAGCACAAGGACTCGGACAACTAGCAGCCTCATGCGTGCGAGGGCCGTCTCCCCCAACGGAGGCGGCCCTACGCCGGTACGTCACGGCGTAGGGCTCGGAGCGGAGCAGCGCGACCGGGGTGAGAGGTCCAGCGGGTGGCTCGTGCGGCCGTCGGCGAAGCGGCGGTACCGGCCGTTAAGCACGGCACGGGTGCAGCGGGGCGGGGCCGCTGCCGCTTGGGGGGCGGCCCCGCTGAGGCGTCCGCACTGCTGCTGCAAGCTACCAGTGTGACCAGGGTGCC
>NZ_JBSGZP010000044.1:0-19415 GCF_053611065.1 Streptomyces sp. NPDC054840 | reverse complement strand
GGCGGTCGGTGGCGGCGACCTGCGCCGTGGCCACGGCGCACGCGCATGACCTGCGCCACCACGGGGACGCCGAGGTGATCGACGCGGGCTCCGCGCTGGTGGACCTGGCGGTCAACGTACGTGCGGACACGCCCCCGGAGTGGCTCAAGCGGCGGATCGCCGCCTCCCTCGGGGATCTCGCCGCGTATCCCGACGGGCGGCCGGCCCGCGCGGCGGTGGCGGCTCGGCACGGGCTGCCGGTCGAGCGGGTGCTGCTGACGGCCGGGGCCGCGGAGGCCTTCGTACTGATCGCCCGGGCCCTGGGTGCCGTACGGCCGGTCGTGGTGCATCCGCAGTTCACCGAGCCGGAAGCCGCCCTGCGGGACGCCGGCCACCGGGTCGAGCGCGTGGTGCTGCGGGCGGCGGACGGCTTCCGGCTGGACCCGGCGGCCGTGCCCGAGGACGCGGACCTCGTGGTGATCGGGAATCCGACCAACCCGACGTCCGTACTGCACCCGGCGGGAATCCTCTGCGCACTGGCCCGGCCGGGCCGGATCCTGGTCGTGGACGAGGCCTTCATGGACGCGGTCCCGGGCGAGCGGGAGGCCCTGGCCGGACGGATGGACCTGCCGGGGCTGGTGGTGCTGCGGAGCCTGACCAAGACGTGGGGGCTGGCCGGGCTGCGGATCGGCTACGTGCTGGCCGAGCCCGAGGTGATCGCGAAACTGGCGGCCGCGCAGCCCCTGTGGCCGGTCTCGACCCCGGCGCTGGTGGCGGCCGAGGCCTGTGTGGCTCCGGCGGCGCTGGCCGAGGCGGAGGAGGCGGCCCGGCGGATCGCGGTGGACCGGGCGCACCTGCTGGCCGGGCTCGCGGAGTTCGACGAGGTGACGACCGCCGGGGTGGCGGAGGGGCCGTTCGTCCTGATCCGGGTGGCGGCCGGGGCCGAGGTCCGCACGCGGCTGCGCGCGCTCGGCTTCGCCGTCCGCCGCGGGGACACCTTCCCGGGGCTGGACCACTCCTGGCTGCGGCTGGCGGTGCGCGACCGGGCGACGACGGGCCGGCTGCTCCAGGCCATGGACCATGCCCTCGCACTGACCGCACGCTGACCGCACGCTCACCGTGAACCGAGCACGCGCGGGCGCGCCGGCCTTGCCTGCCTCCGCGGCACCCGTCTGACCTGCACTCGTTACCGAACGCCGACGACGGCGTCACTCGTTCGCCCCCTACGATGGCCGCGCGGGCGGGGCCGGGTGAGGATCCCCGCATCAGGCATGACACCGGGGGCGGCGATGAAGGTATACGCGAAGACGGGCACGGCGCTGGCCGCGCTGGCGGTCGTGGGCGGCGGGATCTACGCCGTACCGCGGCTGTTCGACGACGGCGCGGCGCCCGCCACCGGCCAGCGGCTGCACGGCAGACCGGAACAGGGTGAGGCGGACCCGCCCGAGAGCACCGCCGCGGCCGCTGCCGGGAAGCCGTTCACGCTGGTGGCGACCGGCGACATCATCCCGTACCCGTCGATCGTCCAGCGGTCGGCGGACGACGCGGGCAAGGCCGGGGAGTACGACTTCCGGAAGATACTCGCCGGGGTCAAACCCCTGGTGGCCGCCGCCGACCTGGCGATATGCCACCACGAGATACCGTACGGGCGCCCCGGGGGCCCCTACACCGGCTATCCCGCCTTCAAGGCTCCGCACCAGCTGGCGGACGCGCTCAAGGACGCCGGGTACGACAGCTGTTCCACTGCCTCGAACCACACCCTGGACGACGGCTACGACGGTCTCGCCCGCACCCTGGAGCACCTCGACCGGGTCGGCATCCCGCACGTCGGCTCGGCCCGCAGCGCGGAGGAGGCCAAGGCCCCGGCGCTGCTCGCGGCGGGCGGGGCGAAGGTCGCCCAGCTCTCCTACACGTACGGCACGAACGGCATCCCCCTTCCGGAGGGCAAGCCGTGGGCCGTCAATCTGATCGACAAGGACCGGATCATCGCCGACGCCCGGGCCGCCCGGGCCCAGGGCGCGCACGTGGTGGTGCTGAGCGTCCACTGGGGTACCGAGTGGCAGACGGCGCCCGACGAGCAGCAGAAGGCGCTGGCGCAGGCATTGACCGTCTCCCGCGCGGCCGACGGGCTCCCCGACATCGATCTGATCATCGGCACGCACAATCACGTGCCGCAGCCCTACGAGAAGATCAACGGCACCTGGGTGGTCTTCGGGATGGGCGACCAGGTCGCCAGCTTCGTACCGGCCGACAAACTGCGCGGCAACCAGTCCTCGGTCCCCCGCTTCACCTTCTCCCCGGCGGCGGGCCGTCCGGGCCGCTGGGAGGTGGTGAAGGCCGAATACCTCACGCAGTACTCGGACATGGGACCTCCGTTCCGCGTCGTCTGCGCCTCCTGCGCGGCCTCGGACCCCTCGCTCCCGGCCGGGAAGCGGAGCGAGTACGCGCGGATCGACCAGCAGGTCACCGAGGCCGTGATGTCACGTGGCGCGGGCGGACAGGGCCTGGAGCACGCCGACCGCTGAGCAGAGGGGGCACGCCGGGCCCGTCGGCCCATGAGCCGCTCCGGCCCGCCGCGCGTCCTCGCCCGTCACCCGTTGAGCACTCCCCTCCGTGCGCTCCTCGGGGCGGGCGCGCCGGGCGGCGGCCCGGAGCTCCCGGCCGCCCTACGAGGCCCTGCCCCGCCGGGTGATCAGGAGCGCGCCCCCGCCGATGGCGAGCAGGGTCAGGGCCCCGCCCGCGACGTAGGGAGTCAGTGAACCGCCGCCGGTCTCGGCGAGGTTGGCGCCGGTGGTACCGCCGGACGTGGCGGCGCCGGCGCCGGTCCCCGTCGCTGACCGCAGCGTGATGTCCGGGTTCGCGGGCGGGTCGCCGGCCGGTGCCGCACCCGCCGGGGACGTGCAGTGCGCCTCGGCGAGCACGATCTCGCCGTCGACCTTCGCCACGTTCAGGTTCAGCGGGTTCACCGCCACCTTCAGGCGGAGCGCGGCCGCGGCCGCCGTGGTGGAGGTGGTCTCCGTACCGGACAGCTCCAGGTCGATCCGGCCCACTCCGGGGACCTCCACCGTGGTGGGGCCGCCCGCGGACAGGGTGACCTTCTTGCCGAGAGCCGTGACCTTCCCCACCACGTTCGCAGTGGCCACCGGCTTCTTGCCCGCCTCGCACACGGCCTTGGAGGTGACCTTCTCCACCTCGATGAGGGAGAGCAGCGGCAGTCCGGGGACGTGGACGGAGGCCTTGGCGAGATGCGCCTGTGCCTCGGCCCGGGTCGTGTCGACGGTGGCCTTGGAGGTGGCCACGTCGGCGCGCAGCACGCTCACCGGCTTGTTCCCCTCGACCCCGTCCAGGGTGACGGTCAGCGCGGTCTTCTCGGCCGTCGCCGGAGCGCTGACCTCGTTGAGGGTCGTCTTCAGCGGGACGTGCACGGTGTTGAGCAGACCCACGTCCAGTCCGGCGCGCAGGACGACGGCGCCGGCCTTGCCCTCACCCCCGGCCGCGCCTCCTCCCGTGGCGACGGCCGGCGGTGCGGTCAGCAGGGCGACCGCTCCCGTGGCGAGGAGGACGGCCGCGGGCATGCGGAAGGTATGGCTGTTCACGGTGGTGGAACCCCCGGGGAGTTGGGTGCCGTCGCGCCGCCGATGGGGGACATCGCGGGCGCTACGGACTCGACCCCGGAATCTTTACGCACTGTGGGTGAACGAGGGCCAGCCTGACGTTACTTCACCCCAAGGGGTGGTTTCCGGGTACATATTCGAATCATTGCGCCTCATGATGAACGTGAGTGCTCTCCCTTCACGGACATCCGGCCCGTGCGGTCATCTTCAACGACCGACGAGCCACTGATGTCACGCGACGTCAACCGGGCGCCGACCCGGCTCAGGCCCGGACCCTGCCGTTCACGACGACCCGCAGCGGCTGCGCCAGCACGCCTACGTCGGCCCGCGGGTCGGCGGCGTACACCACGAGGTCGGCGGGCGCCCCCTCGGTCAGCCCCGGCCTGCCGAGCCACTCACGGGCCGCCCAGGCCGTCGCGGAGAGGGCCTCGATCGCCGGAATGCCGGCTTTGACCAGCTCCGCGACCTCCGCGGCGACCAGGCCGTGCGGCAGGGAGCCGCCGGCGTCGGTGCCGACGAAGACGTCGATGCCCGCGTCGTAGGCGGCGCGGACGGTGTCGTAGCGCCGTTCGTGGAGCCGCCGCATGTGCGCCGACCAGTCCGGGAACTTCGCCTCGCCGCCCGCCGCCATCTTCGGGAAGTTCGCGATGTTCACGAGCGTCGGGACGATGGCTACCCCGCGCTCGGCGAACAGCGGGATGGTGTCCTCGGTGAGGCCGGTGGCGTGTTCGATGCAGTCGATGCCCGCCTCGACCAGGTCGCGCAGCGAGTCCTCGGCGAAGCAGTGCGCCGTGACGCGGGCACCCAGCCGGTGCGCCTCGGCGATGGCCGCCTCGACCTCGGCGCGCGGCCAGCAGGCGGCGAGGTCACCGGCATCGCGGTCGATCCAGTCGCCGACGAGCTTGACCCAGCCGTCGCCGCGCAGCGCTTCGCGGCCGACGTACTCGACGAGGTCGGCGGGCTCGATCTCGTGGGCGTAGTTGCGGATGTAGCGGCGCGTGCGAGCGATGTGCCGGCCGGCCCGAATGATCTTCGGCAGGTCCTCGCGGTCGTCGATCCAGCGGGTGTCGGACGGCGATCCGGCGTCGCGGATGAGGAGCGTCCCGGCGTCGCGGTCGGTGAGGGCCTGGCGCTCGGCGGTCTCGGCGTCGACCGGACCGTGGGCGTCCAGCCCCACGTGGCAGTGCGCGTCGACCAGCCCGGGCAGGGCCCACCCGGTCACCGTGGTGACCTCGCGGGCCCCGAGCGGGCGGTCGTAGGAGATCCGTCCGCCGACCACCCAGAGCTCGTCGCGTACCTCGTCGGGCCCGAGCAGCACCCGCCCCTTCACGTGCAGCACGTCGCTCACATCAGTCACATCATTCATGGCGGCACTGTACGCACGGGCCCTGCCCCGTCAGGAGCCGGCGAGGGCGTTCAGGAGCCGGTCCACGTCCGCCTCCGTGTTGTAGAGGTGGAACGAGGCCCGCAGCAGGCCCGCGCGGGCCGATGTGGCGATGCCGGCGGCCTCCAGGGCGGGCTGGCGGTCGGCGAGGCCGGGCACGGAGACGATGGCGGAGTCGCCGGGGACGGGCTCGTGGCCCAGGCGTGCGATGCCGGCACGGTAGCGGGCGGCCAGGGCGGTGCCGTGGGCGTGGACGGCCTCGATGCCGATCCGCTCCAGCAGGGCCAGCGCGGGCGCGGACGCGTGGTAGGCCAGGAAGGCGGGGGACTCGTCGAACCGCCGCGCCCCGTGGGCGAGTCCCGCCATCGGCCCGTAGGTGGCGTCCCCGTCGGCGACCGCCGGCACCCAGCCGGCGTGCAGCGGGGTCAGCGTGTCCTGGGCCTCGGGCGACACCGTCAGGTACGAGGCTCCGCGCACCCCGAGCAGCCATTTGAAGCCGGCGGCGACCGTGTACTCGTACGGCGAGGCGTCGAAGGGGAGCCAGCCGGCCGCCTGGGTCGCGTCCACGAGCATCCGGGCCCCGTGCGCGGTCGCCGCCGCGCGCACCGCGGCGAGGTCGGCCTTGCGGCCGTCCGCGGACTGCACGACGCTCAGCGAGACCAGGGCGGTGCCGGGGCGGACGGCCTCGGCGACGGATTCGAGCGGTGCGAAGCGCACTTTGAGGTCGCCGCGCGCCACGAAGGGGTTGATCACGGAGGAGAACTCGCCCTCAGGGCAGAGCACTTCGGCGCCGGAGGGGAGGGAGGCGGCGACGAGGCCGACGTGGGTGGAGACGGCCGAGCCGACGGACACCCGGTCGGTGTCCACCCCGACGAGGCGGGCGAAGGCCGCGCGGGCCCCGTTCACGCGGTCGAAGTCGCCGAACCCGGTGGGGAGCCCGCCCCCCGCGGCCTCGGCCAGCTCCCGTACGGCCGCGACGGCGGAACGCGGGACGACCCCGCACCGGGCGGTGTTCAGGTAGGTGGTGGAGTGGGCGAACTCGGCACGGGTCGCTTCGGCGAGCGGAAGTTCCATGCCTGCAACTCTGCGCCAGGAACGACCCGCAGTCCATGGCCGCGTTCCGCCGGTCTCCGAGCCGTCCGAGCGTCCGCACCGTCGCCTGAGCGCCTGCGCGTCTCCGCGCCGCCGCGTCTCTGCGTCTCCGCGCCGCCGAGCGTCCGGGCCTCCCCGAGCGATCCTTATGCCTGGGGGACCGCGCACGCGCCGTCGGGCCCGCAGGCCTCGGCGGCCGCGACCGGCTCCTCGACCTGGCGCCCGGCCCACGCCTGCTCCAGGGCCCGGGTGAACACCTCGGCCGGCTGCCCGCCGGAGATTCCGTAGCGGCGGTCGAGGACGAAGAACGGCACGGCGTTCGCGCCCAGCTCGGCGGCCTCCCGCTCGTCGGCCCGGACCTCGTCGGCGTAGGCGGAGTCGTCGGCGAGTACGGCGCGGGCCTCGGCTTCGTCCAGTCCGGCCTCGACGGCGAGGGCGATCAGCACCTCGGCGTCGAAGACGGAGCGCTCCTCGGCGAAGTTGGCCCGGTAGGCGAGGTCGAGCAGCTCCTCCTGCCGGCCGCGGGCGGCGGCCAGGTGCAGCAGTCGGTGGATGTCGAAGGTGCTGCCGTGGTCGCGGCCCTCGGTGCGGTAGGTGAGCCCCTCCGCGCGGGCGCCGGCGGCGACGTGCTCCTCCATGCCGCGCGCCTCGTCGACGGTGCGGCCGTACTTCTTGGCGAGCATCTCCACGACGGGAGCGGTGACGCCCTTCGCCGCTCCCGGGTCGAGCTCGAAGGACCGGAAGACGACCTCCACCTCGTCGCGGTGCGCGAACTCGGCCAGCCCCTTGGTGAAACGGGCCTTTCCGACATAGCACCAGGGACAAGCGATGTCGCTCCAGATTTCGACGCGCATGATCCTTCTTTTCTCCGGATTCAGGGGGGAACGGTTTGCGGTTCAACCATTCACCGCCCCGTCTCATTCCCCGGACGGGGCCGCCTCCTGGCCCACCTGCAGCCAGAGGGTGCGGTGGGAGCCCGAGCGAGGGGCCGACGGGTCCGCGAGCCAGCCGTGGGTGGCGTAGAAGGCCTGGGCGCGGAGGTTGTGCTCGTAGACCTCCAGGCGGACCCGGTGGATGCCGGCCCGCCGCCAGGCGTCCAGGCAGGCGGCGTGCAGGGCGGCCCCGGTGCCGCGGCGCCAGTGGACGGGGTCGACGTGGAGCTGGGTGAGGGTGGTCTCGCCGTCCCGCGTACGGAACGCGGCGACGCCCGTGAGCTCGCCGTCCTGCTCGGCGCAGAGCACCGCACCCTCGGCGGCGTCCCGGGAGAGGGCCCGAGACCAGCCCTCACGGGTCCGCTGGAGCTCGGCGTCGCCCGGATAGGCCTGCTCGGGGATGTGGCCCTGGTAGTAGGTGGCGCGGGCCCGGGCGTGCAGGGCGGCGATCGCGGGGAGGTCGGCGGGGTGCGCGGCTCTGATCACGGGAGTGGGAACGCGCCGGGCACATCGACGGTTCCCGGCGCGTCGGTCGCGCGGGGTTCGTCGCTACTTCTTCAGCCACGCCTCCATCATCTTCTGGGCGATGGGGGCGGCCAGCTTCCCGCCGCCGATCTCGGAGCGGTCGGTGTCGGAGTTCTCGATCACCACGGCCACCACGATCTGCTTCCCGTTCGACGTGCCGTAGGAGGTGAACCAGGCCAGCGGCGCGAGGCTGTTGTTGACACCGCGCTGGGCGGTACCGGTCTTGCCGCCGACCTCGGCCCCGGACACCTGGGCCGGCTTGCCGCCGCCCTCGGTGGCGACCGTGCGCATGGCGTCGCGGATCATCGAGGCGGTCCTCTCCCCCATGACCTGCCGGGATTTCGGGTCCTTGAAGCTCTCCAGCACGTTGCCGCCCGCGTCGGTGACCTCGGAGACCACATGCGGGGCCACGAGCTTGCCGCCGTTCTCGACCGCGGCCGTCACCATCGCCATCTGGAGCGGGGTGGCCTGCACGTCGAACTGGCCGATGCCGGTCTGCGCGACCTGGTCGATCGACATCTTCTTCGACGGGTACTTGCTGGGCGGGTTGATGCGGATCGGAGTGTCGATCTGCACGTTGAAACCGAGCTTCTCGGCCGTCGCCCGCATCTTGTCCTGGCCCAGCTTGGACGCCAGCTCGGCGAAGACGTTGTTGCAGGAGAGCCGCAGGGCGGTACGCACCGAGACGTTGTTGCAGGCCGCGGAGCCCGCCTCGCTGGGCAGCGGAGTGCGGGTGCCGGGGATCGTGTACGGGTCGGCGATCCCGGTCTGCCGGTCGAGGTCGGTGACGAGGCCGTTCTCGATCGCCGCGGCGAGGGTGACCAACTTGAAGGTGGAGCCGGGCGCCTGGGGCTTGCGCAGCGCCACGTTCTCCATGGCCTTGCCATTCTCGGCGGAGAGCTCAGTCCACGCTTTCTCGTCGTCGGCGCCGGCGATGCTGCCCGGGTCGAAGGAGGGGTTGTTCACCACGGCGAGGATCTCGCCGGTTCCGGGATCCATGGCCACGGCCGCGCCCTGCTTGCCCTGGAGCGCGTCGTAGGTGGCCTTCTGGACGTCCTTGTCGATGGTCGTCAGGACGTTGCCGGGGGCGGCCCGTTTGTTGGTGAGCATGTCCATCACAGTCTTCAGCCGGCTGTCGGAGCCGTTGAGGACGTTCTTGTAGATGCCCTCCAGCATGGTGGTGCCGTAGGCCTGGGAGCTGTAGCCCGTGATGGGTGCGTAGAGGGGACCGTCGACGTACGTCCGCTTGTAGCCGAAGTCCTTGCCGCCCGTCTTCTCCGAGCCGGTGATCGCCTCCCCGCCCACGATGATGTTGCCCAGCGGGTTCTCGTACTGCCCGATGAGATTCCGGCGGTTGTGCTTGTCGTCTGCGAGGGCCTGGCCTTGGTATGCCTGCACCCAGGTGACGCGGACCAGCAGGGCCAGCACCAGAAGCAGACAGAAGACCGACGCACGCCTGATCGTCTTGTTCATCCCCCGGAAGGACGTCCCGGCGGCCCCCGCCGTTCCGCTCTGCCCCGATTGTGGCGGATTCTCAGCTCTTCTTCATGATGAAGCCTCCCTCGTAGGCCGCGATGACCGCCTGGGTGCGGTCGCGTGAACCGGTCTTGGTGAGGACCGCCGCGACGTGGGTCTTGACGGTCTGCGGGCCGACCCCGAGGCGCTCGCTCATCTCGTGGTTGGACAGCCCGGTGGCCATCAGACGCAGTACGTCGGCCTCCCGCTCGGTGAGCCGGGCCACCCAGGGCGCGCCGGCGGGCGGGGCGCCGGCCGTGTGGGCGGCGGCGAGGGAGCGGACGGCAGCCGGGAAGAGCAGCGAGTCGCCGCGGGCGACGAGCCGGACCGCGCCGATCAGCTCGTCGGCGTCGGTCCGCTTGAGGAGGAAGCCGGCGGCTCCCGCACGCAGCGCGTCGTAGACATAGGCATCGTTCTCGAAGGTGGTGACGACCACGATCCGGGGCGGCTCGGCCATCGTGGCGAGGATCTGCTCGGTGGCCCGGATGCCGTCGATCTCGGGCATCCGGACGTCCATGAGCACCACGTCGGGGGCCAGTGAGCGGACCAGCGGAACCGCCTCGGCCCCGGTGCCCGCCTCCCCGACGACCTCCAGGTCGGCTTCGGCCTCAAGGATGACCCGCAGCGCGGTACGGACCATTCGCTCGTCGTCGCAGATCACGATGCGCAGCGGCGGCCGCGGCGCGGGAGCGGGAGCGGGAGCAGGCGTGGGAGCGGGAGCAGGCGTGGTCATCGGTTCTCGCCGGCGAGCGGGAGGACGGCCCGCAGCCGCCACCGGTCGCCGTGCGGGCCGGCTTCGACGCTGCCGCCGAGCAGTGCGGCCCGCTCCGCGGAGCCGCGCAGTCCGCGGCCCCCGGTGATACGGGTCTCCCGGTCTTCGGCGACGGCCGCCGGGGCATTGGTCATGGTGATCTCCAGTTCACGGTGTGCGGTGCCGGGGCCGGCCTGTACGCGGATCCGCAGATCCACCGGGCCCGCCCCGTGCCGCAGGGCGTTGGTGAGGCCCTCCTGGACGATCCGGTACGCCTCGCGGGAGGCGATCGCCGGGAGGGCGGCCCAGTCCCCGGCGGGTCCGGGGTCCTGGTGCGCGGTGACGGGGGTGCCGGCGGCCCGGGTGCGGGCCAGGAGCCCGTCGAGGTCGGCGGCGAGGGTGGGTGCGGGCGCGCTGTCCGGCCGGGCCGGGTCCCCGTCCCGCAGGAGGCCCAGCACGGCGTCGAGCTCGCCCACCGTCCGCCGCGTGGTGTCCTCGATCGCGGCCAGCGCCTCCCGTACGAAGTCGGGGTCGCGCTCCAGCATCCGCCGGGCGGCGGCGGCCTGGAGGGTGACGGCGCTCAGGGCGTGCCCGACCGCGTCGTGCAGCTCCCGGGCCAGCCGGTTGCGCACGGCCAGGTCGGCGGCCCGTTCCTCGGCCGCGGCAAGCCGGTCCGCCGCCGTGGGCCCCAGCAGTACGGGCGCCGACGTGGCCAGCAGCTTCCCGGCCCCGACGGCGCACAGGGTGAGCCCGGCCAGCAGCCCGATCCCGAGCAGGGGGGCGACGTACGGGTCGGCATCGGTGGCGAACCACCCGTACCCCAACTGCACGTCCCGCAGCCGCCCCACGACCGGCACCGCGATCAGCAGGACCGCCATGGGCGGCACCGCGAGGGTCATTCCGCTGATCAGCGCCCCGGTCCCCAGGTGCAGGGTCCACCAGGCCGAGGCCCGGGCCCGGGCGGCCCAGGACTTCGCCGGCCCGTCGGCCAGGCGCTCCCCCGGCACCTCGCACATGGCCCGTACCGCGGCCACCGACATCGGCCGGACCGGCCCGAACAGCGCCGTGACGGCGACGAGGGGCAGGGAGGCGGCGTAGGCGAGGAAGGTGAGCGGCGCGGAGTCGAGCGCGTTGACCCCGCCCGCGACGACACCGACCACCACCTGCGTGAGCAGGAAGTACGGCATGAGCAGGGCGCCGCCGAGGATCAGGTGCACCCAGCGCCACCGGGCCCGCGCCACCGGCAGCCGGTTCACTCCGGGCGGCGGGTGGCGAGGAACCGTATGAGTACGGTGCCGGTGAGCAATCCGGTGAGCATCTGGCCAGCGTAGATCAACAGCGTGGTGCCGGACGGCGCTTCACCGCCGTCCAACTGCGGTCCCAGCACGGAGATCATCTCCCATGTCCCCCAGCACAGCGTCGCCGCCCCGCCGACCCAGGCGAGGCCCAGCGGCCACCGTGCCCGCATCATCCCGCCACGGGCCAGCAGCAGAGCCCCGGCACCGGCGGCGACCGCGCACACCGCGTGGACCGCGGACACCACGGCCGTGTCCGCGGAGTGCGCGGCGGCCCGCTCGGCGCCCAGGCCGGCGGCACCGCCGAAGGCCCAGTACACCAGCACCCCCGCGACCGGCAGGCCGACGGCGGCCGCGGCTGCCGCCACCACCCCCGTGGACGACGGCAGCCGCTCCCCCGTCACGCCCCGCCAGGCCCGCCCCCAGCGCTTCCGCGCGTAGGGCGCGAACAGAGCCGCCAGGGCGAGTCCTTGGATCGAGAATCCGGTGTAGACGACGTGGAACACCCAGGGGTCCAGGAAGGGCTTGCGCGCCGCTTCCACCGCCGGGTCCGTCCCGAAGCCGATCGCTCGTACGAGCAGTTGGCCCGGGAAGCCGAGGAGGATCGGGGTCAGCAGCCCGGTGGCCGCGAAGACCGGGACGGTCAGCAGCGGGCCCGGCACCCGTATGCCCCAGGGCCTGGTGAGCACCAGCACGAGCAGGATCAGGCAGGCGTCCATGGCCAGCGTGACGGAATTGGCCGCCATGAAGAACGGGCCCGGCTCCCGCAGCACGCTGCCCTCGGGTATCCCGAGGTGACTCCCGCACAGCCAGACCGTCTTGAGCCCCACATACGGCACGGTGGCGGCCAGGGCCACCGCCCGCAGGACCCGCCGCCCGGCCCCCAGGCGGGAGGGCGACGGCAGCTTCGCTTCCGTCAGGTCACTGGGATGCGTCTCTCGTGTGCTCATGACTCAACGTTCGCGGCTGCGCGGCCCCGCCACCTCCCCCGTGAAGGGGAACCGCCTCCCCCACGCGGGGGAGGGACAACACCCGCCCTGCCTGCGGAAGGCCGACTCATGCCCCCGCCGCCGGCACCCCGCCGGCGGCACCCACAGGCGGCGCAGCACCCGCCTCGGGCGCGTCACATGCGGCGCGTCACCCCCTGCGGCGCACCACCCACCTCGCCGTTCACACGCGACGCGTCACACGCGGCGCGGTTACATGCGGCGCGTCACATGCGGCGCGGTTACATGCGGCGCGTCACCACCGACAGCCGGTCCCGCGCCTCGAACAGCGCCGCCTTGATGACCTGCTCGTGCTCCCCCGTCAGCCGGGCCACCGGCACCGAGCAGCTCACCGCGTCCCGCGCCGGCGTCCGGTACGGCACGGCGACCCCGAAGCAGCGCAGCCCGAGCGTGTTCTCCTCCCGGTCCACCGCGTACCCCTGCTCCCGCACCAGCGCCAGCTCCTCGATCAGCTGCTCCCGGTCGGTGACGGTGTGCTCGGTGACCGCCTCCAGCCGCCGTGGCAGCAGCCCCCGTACCTCCTGGTCCGTGTGCGTGGCCAGCAGGGCCTTGCCCAGCGCCGTCGAGTGCACGGGCAGCCGCCGCCCGACGCGGGTGAAGGGGCGCAGGTAGTGCTGGGACTGCCGGGTGGCGAGGTAGACCACGCTCGTCCCGTCCAGCCGGGCCAGGTGGATGGTCTCCGTCGTGTCGTCGGAGAGCCGGTCCAGGGTGGGCCGGGCGGCGGCGACCACCTCGTCGCCGTCGATGTACGAACTGCCGACCAGCAAGGCCCGTACGCCGATGCCGTACCGGGTGCCCGTCGCGTCCGTCTCCACCCACCCCAGGTTCACCAGCGTCCGCAGCAGCATGTAGAGGCTGGACTTCGGCAGGGAGAGGTCGTTCTGGATGTCGGCCAGGCTGTGCAGGCCCGGCCGCGCCGCGAAATGCTCCAGCAGCAAGACGGTCCGCACCGCCGATTTGACCGGCGCCGCCTGGACCGGAATCCCCGACTCGGCCGTCGTCATACGCCTGCTCCCCCTCTGATCGCCTCTTGTCACGCCGAGGACGCGGAAATAGAGTCCACAGCAGATGTGATCATTCATCCACCAGAACGACGTTCAGAATACTGAACGATCCAGGAGGCGGCGGGCCATGACAACGACACCAGTCTGGAGTGTGGACCCCCGCACCGGGAAGCAGCGCGAACAGGTTGCGGTGGAGGCCACACCCCAGGAGGTGGACGAAGCCGTACGGGCCGCCCACGCCGCCCGTGGCGCGCTCGCCGGCGCCACCGTCCGCGCCGCCTTCCTGCGCGCCGCCGCGGCGCTGCTCGACGAGGCGGCCGCCCACGTGATCGAGGCCGCCGACGCCGAGACCGCGCTCGGCCCGGGCCGGCTCACCGGCGAACTGGCCCGCACCACCGGCCAGCTGCGCGCCTTCGCCGACGCCGTGGACGCCGGGGCCTACCTCGACATCCGGATCGACCGGGCCGATCCGACCCTCAGCCCCCCGCGCCCCGAGCTGCGCCGCTACAAGATCCCCCTCGGCGTGGTCGCGGTCTACGCCGCCTCCAACTTCCCGCTCGCCTTCTCCGTCCCCGGCGGCGACACCGCGAGCGCACTCGCGGCCGGCTGCCCCGTGGTCGTCAAGGCGCACCCCGACCACCCCGCCACCTCCGAGCTGTGCGCCTCGCTGCTGCGCCGGGCCGCGGTCGCGACCGGGCTTCCGGCCGAAGTGGTGAGCGTGGTCCACGGGTTCGACGCCGGCCTGGAGCTGATCCGCCACCCCCTGGTGGCGGCCGCGGGATTCACCGGTTCCATCCGGGGCGGGCGGGCCCTGTTCGACGCGGCCGCCGCCTGGCCCGTGCCCATCCCCTTCCACGGTGAACTGGGCTCGCTCAACCCCGTCGTGGTCACCCCGGCCGCCGCCGCCGAACGCGCCGAGGAGATCGGCGCCGGGCTCGCCGGCTCGGTCACCCTCGGGGTCGGTCAGTTCTGCGTGAAGCCCGGCCTGGTGCTGGTCCCCGAGGGCGAGGACGGCGACCGGGTCACCAGCGAGCTCACCAAGGCGCTCGGGGAGACCGAGCCGGGGGTGCTGCTCGACCACCGGATGCGGGAGAACTTCGTCGCCGGGGTACGCGAACGGGCCGCGCTACCCGGCGTCGACGCCCCCGTGACCCCCGGTTCCGGGGGGGAGCACACCGTCGGGGCGGGCTACCTGACCGTGCCGGCCGGGCAGCTTCTGGAGGGCGGCGCGTACGACGTCCTCCTGGAGGAGTGCTTCGGTCCGGTCACCGTCGTCGTGCGGTACGCCGACCAGGGCGAGGCGGGCGCGGTCCTCGGGCTCCTCGGCGGGAACCTGAGTGCCACCCTCCAACTGTCGGCCACCGAGACCGAGGGCGCGCCGGGCCCGGCCGCCGAGCTGATCGGGCAGGTCACCGGGCTGGCGGGGCGGATCGTGGTCAACGGCTGGCCGACCGGAGTCGCGGTGGCCCCGGCCCAGCACCACGGCGGCCCCTACCCGGCGGCCACCTCGCACTCCACCTCGGTGGGCGGCACCGCGATCGAGCGCTGGCTGCGGCCGGTGGCCTACCAGTCCGTGCCGGACGCGCTCCTTCCGGCGGAACTGCGCGAGTCCAACCCGCTCGGGCTGCCGCGCCAGGTCACCGGGGACTGAGCGGGACCACTCGTGACGTGGCGGTGTCCCGGCACGCCGGCAGGCCGCCCGCCGGGCCACCGCCACGGCGGGCCGGGTCACCGCCACCGCGGGCCGGGTCACCGCCACGGCGGGCCGGGTCACCGCCACCGCGGGCCGGGTCACCGCCACCGCGGGCCGGGTCACGGCACGCCACGCCACGCCCGGTCACCATCACGCCACGGATCAACGCCACGCAGGGGCACGGCCACCCGGAGTCACCGCCACGCCGCACCGCCGGAGATCCCGTTGTCCGCCCCGCGTCCGTCGCGGCAGGCCGCGCCGCATGCCGAAGCCGCACGGATTCAGGTGCGACCGCCACCGGGACGGCCGCGTCGCCGTCACCCACCAGGGCCGCCCCGCGACCACCCTGCGTGGGGCCGCGCCGAGAAGTTCTGGTCGAGGTGGAGTCCGGCGACGCGCAGCTCGTGATGGCCCGCCGGACCGGCCCGTACGAGTTCGGCAACGAGCGCGTCGCACGCGGTCACCCGCGCAATCGGCGCGGAAGCCTCCGGAAATATCCCGCGAGGGTAAGGGAACGGCAAAGCACCTCCGGTCGTTCTCCGGGCATGACCGCTATGACCCCTGGATCCAACCTGCCGCTCAATGCCGTCCGCGTGACGGTCGACGTGGCTGCGCCGGTGCGGCTCGACGTATCGGCCCTGCTCCTGACGGCGGACGGCAAGGTGCGCTCCGACGCCGACTTCATCTTCTTCAACCAGCCCACCGGGCCCGGTGTCAGCTACCGGTCCGGCGGCGGTTCGACGCCGGACTCGATCACCGTGGACACCGGCGCCGTGCCCCCGGGCATCGAGCGGATCGTGGTCACGGCCAGCCCGGACGCCGCCGGGCAGAGCTTCCAGGGCATCGAGCCCACCGCCACCGTGCGCAACGCCGACGGCGGCGCGGTGATCGCCGCCTTCACCCCGCCGCAGCTGGGCACCGAGACCGCGCTCGTCGTGGTGGAGATCTACCTGCGCGGCGGCGTGTGGAAGGTGCGCGCGGTAGGCCAGGGGTATGCGAACGGCCTGGCCGGCATCGCCACCGACTTCGGGGTCTCCGTGGACGAGGAGCCCGCGGCGCCCCAGGCCGTGGTCCCGCCCGCACCCCCGGCGCCCGCCGCTCCCCCGGCCCCGCCGGTCTCCTACCCGGCCTCCCCCTGGCTCGGCGGCGCCACCCAGCCCGCGGCTCCCGCCCCGGCCGCCCCCGTCGCGCCCGCCGCTCCCCCGGCCCCCGCCCCCGGCGCCGGGAAGATCAACCTCGACAAGGGGCGGGTCAACCTCCAGAAGAACCAGACCGTCTCCCTCGTCAAGGGCGGCCGCCCGCTCCTCTCGCAGGTCAAGATGGGTCTGGGCTGGGAGCCCGCCTTCCGCGGCAAGGACATCGACCTCGACGCCTCCGTCATCGCGTACGGCCCCCAGCGCAACCACATCGACAGCTGCTACTTCGGCAAGCTGTCCATCCTCGGTGGCGCCATCAAGCACTCCGGTGACAATCTCACCGGTGAGGGCGCGGGCGACGACGAGGTGATCGTCGTGGACCTCGGGCGGATCCCCGCCGACGCCACCGGTCTGGTCTTCACGGTCAATTCCTTCTCCGGCCAGAAGTTCACCGAGGTGGCCAAGGCCTACTGCCGGCTCATCGACGCGGCGAGCGGCGAGGAGCTGGTGCGCTTCGACCTGACGGGCGCCGAGCCCCAGACCGGCGTCATGATGGCCAAGCTGATCAAGCAGTTCTCCGGCGAGTGGGAGATGACCGCCATGGGCGACTTTGTGAAGTCGCGCACAGTGCGCGGCATGGTCAAGCCCGCCGCGCAGGCACTCTGAGCAGGTGGGCGGGCACGAGCGGCCACCGGTGCGCATTCCGGGTGATGGATGCCACGCGTAATCCGTAGGTGGCTGTCAGTGCCCGCCCGTAGCCTTGAAACCATGCACGAGACACTCACCCCCGCGGGGCCCGCCCGCCCGTCCGCCGCCGAGGCGAACGAGGCGATACGGCACCTTGTCGAGACCCGGGTGGACGGCGAGTGGCCCTCGGAGGCGTATGAGTTCCTGCTGGCCGAGTGGGCCGAGGCCTCTCGCTCGGAGGTCTCGCCGGCCCTCTAGGCGGCGCGCACGGCGCCTGCGCGGCGGCCGTGCGCCGTGGCCCCGACGTCAGTGCCCGCGCCGCCACGGCCCGGTGATGGCCAGCATGATGCCCGGGTCCTGGATGTTGGCGTACAGCGTGCGCCCGTCCGGCGAGAAGCAGACACCGGTGAATTCGGAGTACTCCGGCTCATCGGCCGACCCGTTGTTCAGCTCGTTGCGCGCCAGCGGGTAGGTGCGTCCCGACGCGGTCGCGCCGAACAGGTGCTGCAGCCCCGAGCCGTCCTCCGCGATGATCAGGCCGCCGTACGGGGACACGGTGATGTTGTCGGGGCCGTCATAGCCGCCGTCGGCCGACGGGTCCGCGTTGACCCCGATGAGGACGGTGAGCCGGACCGTGCGCCGCTTGGGGTCGTAGAACCAGACCTGACCGTCGTGGGCCGCGCCCGGGCTCTCCGCACGGGCGTAGGACGAGACGAAGTACGCGCCGCCGTCCGCCCACCACATGCCCTCCAGCTTGCGCCCGCGCGTCACCACACCGTCCGTGAACTGCTTGCGCACCGGTACGGTCCGTGCGTCGCGGTCGGGCACGTCCACCCAGTCGACCCCGTACACGGTGCCGATCCGCGTGGCGCGCGAGAGGTCGTCGACGAACCGGCCGCTGCTGTCGATGCACTTGGCGGCCTGGAGCACGCCGGCGTCGGCCGCGAGCGTACGGAGCCTGCCGCGCCCGTGCTGGAAGCCGCGGGGCGGGGTCCACCGGTAGAGCAGCCCGTTGGGGCCGGAGGCGTCCTCGGTGAGGTAGGCGTGACCTTGGCGCGGGTCGATGACCACGGCCTCGTGGTCGTAGCGCCCGAAGGCCTTGACCGGCCGCGGGTCTCGGTTGGCGCGCCGGTCGTGCGGGTCGACCTCGAAGACGTAGCCGTGATCCTTCGTCATGCCGTTCTTGCCGGCGAGGTCCGAGTTCTCCTCGCACGTCAGCCAGGTGTTCCAGGGAGTGGCGCCGCCCGCGCAGTTGGTCGACGTACCGGCGATGCCCACCCATTCGGCGACCTCGCCGCCGCGCCGCACTTCGACGACCGTGCACCCGCCGGCCGCGGCCGGGTCGTAGACCAGGCCCTCGGTGAGCGGGACGGGGTGGGCCCAGCTCTCCCGCTTGCCCTTGAGCTCGTGGTTGTTGACGAGGAGGGTGACCCCGCGGTGGCCCTCGAATGCGGCGGTCCCGTCGTGGTGGGACGGGGTGGTCTCGCCGGAGTCCAGCCGGGTGACCCCGCTGTGCGTGATGACGCGGTACGTGAACCCGGCGGGCAGAGCCAGCAGTCCCGCCGGGTCGGGCACGAGCGGGCCGTAGCCGGGCTCACAGGGCCGCCCGCGCTCGTCGCGATCGGCGCTGTCCTCGGCGGCGAGCGCCCCGGGGGCGGTGGCGAGGGCACCGACCGTCCCGGTGAGCGCGACTCCCGCGCCGGCGATGACGGTACGGGCGGTGAAGTCTCTACGGCTGAGCGGCATCGGGTCTCCAGGGGTGGGGAGGTGGTGCGCCTGTCGTGCGGTCGTCGGCGCACACGCTCTCGCCCGCACGTGAACGGCGGCTGAATTACCCACCAAGAGGAACCGACCCCTTGCCCTGCCCCGGAATGGCCAACTCCGGCCCCAGGAACGGCGCATTGTCACCACCCTTCCCGGAAACCGTTCCCGGCACCCGACCTGGCGCGCCGGCCAGGCACCCCGCCCCGGCTCCGGTCGGAGGGGCCGCGGGTCAGTCGGTCCTCGTCGAGGTCGGGCAGGTCGGGTGCGTCCGAACGCAGCGCGTCGAGCACCGCGTCCATGGCTATGTCCCGGACACGGAGCGCGCCGAGGTGCCGGCGTACGCCTCGTGGCGGTGCCGGCGGCTCCATTGGGCGTGCTGGGACCGTGCCTGCGCACGGCCGTTCACGATGGCGGCTCCGAGGGTGGTGGCGGAGCCGACGGCGGCGCCCAGCCATGCGGCGGGTCCTGTGTCCATGGCGCCCATGCTGTCCGCCGGGGACGGGACAGGGACAGGCAGGGGCAGGGACGGGCAGGGACGGGGTCCGGGACAGGGACCAACAGGTCTAGGCCGGGTGGCGGGAGCGGGCCTTGAACGCGGCCTTGCGGGCCTCCTTGGCCGCCTTCTTGTCCGGGTGCAGGCGGCCCATCGCCTCCAGGACGTACGCCGTCGCCGGGTGCTCCACCCGCCACGCCTGCTCGAAGAAGCCCGCGTGATGGGCGGTCAGGGTCTCCATCAGGAGCGGCAGCTCCGCCGTCTCCCCGTCCGCGGCGAGCTGTGCCGCGATCGTGTCCACCGTCAGCCAGAACACCATCTCGGGGTCCGGCGCCGGTACGTCGCTCACCCCGCGCTCCGCCAGCCAGACCCGGGCGAGCCCGCCGAGCTCCGGGTCGTCCAGCACCGAGCGGACCGCGGGCTCGGCCTCCGGCCCCGCCGGTGCCAGGGCCTGCTGGCACCGGAGCCGGCGCAGCGGGCCGCCCTCGTCGTCCCCGCGGGCGGCGGCCAGCAGTTCGGCGGCCGCGGCGGGCTGGTCCCGGCC